>JBKQMP010000231.1:0-11843 GCA_052146665.1 Dissulfurispiraceae bacterium | reverse complement strand
ACGATCAATGAGCTCATTCAAGATATCGGTGTGGAACCGATCCCCGAGGAGATATCAAATCGATCCAAAATGTCCCTGGACAGGGTAAAGAATATTTTGAAAATAACCAAAGATACCATATCCATAGAGACCCCTGTTGGAGAAGAGGATGATCTGATGTTGAAAGACTTCATCGAGGATAAGACTAATCTCTCCCCTTTAGATTTTGTGATACGCGAAGATCTGAAAACAAATATTGAGAGGGTCCTCTTGACGCTGTCATCCAAGGAAGCAATGGTAATCAGAAAACGATTCGGACTTGGAGAGGATAGTCCTTTGACCCTTGAAGAGGTCGGCCAGAAATTTGAGGTCACACGGGAGAGGATTAGGCAGATCGAAGTAAAGGCAATCAAGAAATTGAAGCATCCTTCCAGATGCAAATGGCTAAGGGATTTTCTTATAAACCCTTGACTAAAAATCAAAAACGGGTTTATAGTAATAAGTTATGACAAAGGAATGGGCTTTTTAATATAGTACATTCCACAAGATGTTTGCTCATCACTGTTGCTTTAAGGGCCCATAGCTCAGCTGGTAGAGCTACCGGCTCATAACCGGTTGGTCCCAGGTTCGAGTCCTGGTGGGCCCACCATGACTTTTCTTGAATCGAAAACCCCTCTATCGACAGTCATGAACTGCTAGATGATTTATTGATTCCAGACAACTCTGGACTGCGACACAGTGGTTAATATCACGGACGGAGGTCCTCGTGAATGAACAACTCAAATTGCTAATGGAGTTGCAGAAGCTCGATTCTAGCATTCTTTCTACGCGGATTCAAATACAGGAGGTGCCTGCGAAGATTTCCTCAGGTGAAGCTCCACTCAAGGCTGCCCAGGATGCCCATGACAGAGCCGCTAAAAGTTACGCTGCCCTTGATAAGAAAAAGAAAGATAAGGAACTAGAACTTGATGACATTAATGCCAAAATAAATAAATTAAAGCAGCGGGCTGGTGAAATCAAAACCAATAAAGAATATCAAGCGCATTTGAAAGAGATCGAGAAGGTGGAACTTGACATGAAGGCAGCAGAGGATGAGTTGCTCTACGTGCTTATGTCTTTAGAAGAGTCCGAGAGAATGTGGAACAAAGAAAAAATTGATCTGGCTAATGAAAGGGCGAAACTCGACGCATTCAGAAAAGAGCATGAAGGAGAACTTAGTCGTTATAAGGAAACCCTGAAAGCACAAACTGAGGATCGGAAAACCCTCGTCGATTCGATTGAAAGCTCTTTATACAATCAATATATGAATATTCTGAGAATGGCACGCGGACTTGCTGTAGTCGAGGCAAAAAACGAGATCTGCCAGGGCTGTAACATCCACATCCCTCCTCAATTATTTGTTGAACTGAAGAGCACCGATGAAATTATGCAGTGTCCCCAATGCCGACGAATACTCTTTTATCTTAAGCCTGAGAACAACGCTAAAGCACCAACAACTCAAAGTCAAGACCTTACCGTTGACGAGCACAACACGTAGTTGACAGTCAGACACTTATGTCACAAGACTTAGACGATCCAAAAAAGGCAACACTCTTTTGTGATGGCGCATCGAGCGGCAATCCTGGAGATTCCGGCATTGGCATAATGCTTACTGTTGGCGATCAGGACGTCGCGATCTCTGAATACATAGGTCCGTCTACAAATAACATTGCAGAGTACAGAGCACTGATAAGGGGTATTCAGGAGGCAAGAAAATTCGGTGTGACGATTATAGATATATATACAGATTCAGAACTCATGGTCAAACAGATCAAAGGACACTATAAAGTGAAAAGCTCGAATCTCGTAAATCTTTATGAACAAGCGGTTTCATTGTTAAAAGATTTTAAAAAGTTTTCCATCATGCATATCCCCAGGGAAAAAAACCTAAAAGCGGATGTTCTCGCTAAACACGCAATCAAGAGAAAACTGAAAAAGGACTACTGACGGTTTGTTGCTTTTGAATCTTTTTTTATTTTACTTATAAACTTATTTTATGATATCATTAAAATGATGGGAATTGAAGACCACAAGCTAAAAGTCTTTTGCACTGTAGCAGAGACCAAAAGTTTTTCCAAAACCTCTGAAATTATTCATTTAACCCAACCTGCGGTAAGCTTACAAATTCAGGCACTTGAAGAGTTATATGAGACCAAACTCTTTGATAGGTCAAGCAACTCAATCAATCTCACACCTTCCGGTGAAATCTTATATAAATATGCAAAAGATATACTAAATCTTTACGCCGAAGCTGGTAAAGAGATAGGAAAAATCACAGGATTAATCAAGGGAAGCGTCAAAATCGGCGCGGGTACGACAACAGGCAACTATATTTTGCCAAGCGTGATAGTAGATTTCAAGAGAACCCATCCAAAAATCAAGATTCAGGTGCTAATTGGAAATTCAAAAAGAATCACTGACCTGTTAAACTCAGGTATTATAGATTTGGGCATCGTGGGAGAGGCTGCATCCAAAACTAAAGTAAAAGCCGAACCTCTCATCTCCGATGAACTTTCAATCATCGTTTCGCCCTTGCATCCGTGGGCTAAGAAAAAGATCATTTCCATCTACGATGTGATCAAGGAACCATTCATCATAAGAGAAGAAGGTTCTGGAACAAGGCAGATATTAGAGGCATACCTCGCAACCCATGGCATCGCTATCGATAAGTTGCATGTCGCAGCGGTCCTAGGCAGTAGCTTGTCAATCAAGGAAGCCGTTGAGAGCGGCATGGGCGTTTCAGTTGTCTCGAAATGGACAGTGAGAAAAGAAGTGAGGTGTGGGAGCTTGAAATCCATTGCTCCAAAAGAAGGACGGATCATGAGGCAGTTTTCCCTTATAAAATGCAGGAATGCAGTAATGTCGCCTGCCTCTGAAGAGTTCCTCTCTTATCTTAAATCTTATCCCTATGATAGCCTTTTTCAGATGGAGAAACTGAGCATCGCAATCAATTGACAGGATGTTTTCCCGTACCTTGTTTGATCTCTTGTGTCAACCGCAAACTTTGATCTTACTGGCCAGCTTGTGATCCGATCTGTGAAGTGTAATGCATGGATTAATCTGACCGCAGGCTTAGGAATGACTGGAATTATATTTGCATGACCCCCGTTAAAAAAACCATGCCTCACTTCTTAAACATTTTTCGTAATTCATCCAATGAAATGAATATCCTTGTGGGTCGACCGTGAGGACAGTAATCTGGACACTCCGTAGCGTCGAGATCCCTGATAAGTGATGCAAGCCTCGCACTGTCGGGAATCTCCTTTCCCCTAAGAGAAGCGTGACATGCCAATTTCGCTGCGATAATCTTTCTTGTGACAATTAATGGGTCAACCGCCACGGAAGCGATCTCTTCCGTCGTTTCAAGCTGAACTTTGATTGCCTTATTGCCAAGAGCCATGCTTCTTGATCCACGATCGTTGACAACATCCCTATTGGCAATCGATGCTACCATATCGCTCATGATGATTCGTAAATCGGCATTTTTCAGAATGTCAGGAATGCTCCTTATAATAAGGGTTCCCTGGCCAAAGTCCTCAACTTCCATTCCAAATTCATTTAGGAGTTCAGTATTCTCAAGAAGCAACTTGTACTCATTAATCGGCAATGTCACCTGTTGCGGAAAAAGGAGTTTACTGGAAGATAGATTAGCTCTGTTCAAGAATCTCTCATAGTTAATCCGTTCATGCGCTGCGTGGTAATCAATTAGGGTTAGGCCGTTGTTAGCACTTATCGCAACAAAGGTATCCCCCAAATAGGAAAAAGGGACCCCTTCGCTATAAGTGGACATAGTGTCGGAGATTTGCTGTAGTGATCTTTCGGCAAATCGATGGGTCTCTGCGGATGTCAATCTTTCGATTTCCACTTCTCCCAATCCCTTACCTTCAGATCCCCCGATTACTGTTATATCCTTATTGTGCGTCTCTGAGAACCGCTTTACTACTGTTGATCTCACCGCCCGATAGACAAAGTTAAACACACTCCTAGCATCCTCAAATCTGACCTCTCGCTTTGTAGGATGGATATTCACGTCAATCTTTGCCGGGGCTATCTCCAAGAAAATGAAATATACTGGATGATTTTCTCTTGGAATAAACGACTCATATGCCCTATAAACCGCATGAGTGACCGTCTGGTCCCTTACAGGTCTTCTGTTGATATACAGAAATTGATGGGTTCTGCTATTCCTCTCATTAGTCGGTTTCCCCATTAAAGCCCAAATCACCATTTCGTGGCTCTCCGCAGCGGTTTCAATTAACTCCTGAACAAATTCGAGCCCATATATTTGCACTAACCGTTCCTTAAGTGTTTTTGCATCCGGAAGATTCAATACCTCATCTTTATCTATCTGCAGGATAAAGGCTATCGCGTAATGTGATAAGGCTTCTCGTGTCACGACATCAATAATCTGATTATTCTCGGTGGTATCAGACTTAAGAAACTTTCGCCTCGCCGGCGTATTAAAAAAAAGTTCCCGCACCTCGAGTGAAGTCCCTATTGAAGGACAGTCCTTTACCGCCATTATCTCACCCCCGATCACTTCAAGACATGTCCCCACCATGGAGTGAAACCCACGTAGGGCCACAGTATCAGGTGATGATCTTACATCTTTCAATGCAGTAATCATTCTCATTTTTGAAACTGCCGCGATGGAAGAAAGAGCTTCCCCACGAAATCCCATAGTTGATATGGATGCCAGATCTCTCTCCTCACTTATTTTGCTCGTTGCATATCGCTTGACTGCAAGGAGCGCGTCTTCTCGGTCCATACCTTCCCCATTATCTGAGACCTTGATGAGTTTCTTTCCCGCTCCAACTACTTCTATATGAATCCTGTGACTACCAGCGTCGATTGAGTTTTCGATGAGTTCCTTAACGACAGAGGCCGGTCTTTCGACCACTTCGCCAGCTGCTATTTGATTGCGTAGGTTGATAGACAAGAGGTTTATCTTGGCCATTAATTATTTTACCACAGGTTATACATAGTCCACGAAAGCATCCTGCCGGCATCAAGCGCTTTGTCTAGCGCTTTTGCGTCCTGAGATGTCGGTTTCAGGCGAAGTTCTACTACAAAGCTCGGCGTGCTTGATTTCATCACGCTCCCCATCAGTATCATTATTGAATTATCCCCGTGCCAAGTCAACTGCTTTTACAGCCCTATCCCCATGAATGAATTCAAGGGCTTGCGAGCTGAAAAGATTTTTGTCAGGTCGACTTATTAGTGAGTTGCTATGGCAAAGGATGGAGATTCTTTTCAGCTTCACTTTCATTTGCCTGACAATTAAAAGAGATTTAGCCTTTTGAATAGTTGGGGTTGAGAGCAACCTTTAAGAGATCGACAAAGAGTAAATCCGCTGTCCTCCGATAAGGTGTCTAGCTCGTGCTACGCATTAATCTTTTTTGAGACAATCCGGCGTGCCGCCACGGGTCAAATAGATTTTTCTCAAAACCCACTGGTATAATGTCAAATGGATAAATTACTTATGAAAGGCAATGAAGTAATTGCCGAAGCCGCCATTCAGGCCGGCTGCAGATTTTACGCTGGTTATCCTATAACTCCTCAGAATGAGATTCCTGAATATATGTCCTGGCGGATGGAAGAGGTTGGCGGTACTTTCATCCAAGCGGAAAGCGAGCTTTCTGCAATAAACATGGTATATGGTGCCTCGGCCTGTGGTGTTCGCGCTATGACATCATCAAGCAGTCCAGGTATCAGCCTCAAACAAGAAGGCATTTCATTTATTGCGGGAGCTGAACTTCCGGCACTTATTGTCAATGTACAAAGAGGAGGACCCGGCCTCGGTAACATTTCCGCCAGTCAGGCCGACTATTTTCAGGCTGTCAAGGGAGGTGGTCACGGAGATTATAAGCTATTAGTCTACGCACCATTCAACCTGCAGGAGCTCTGGGACATAACGATGCTGTCCTTTGATAAGGCTGATCAGTACAGAAATCCAGTAATGATCTTGGCAGACGGAATCCTTGGCCAGATGATGGAACCTTTTGTCCCGACTCCACATTTATACCCTGATCTTCCGGAAAAATCATGGGCTCTCAGCGGATGCAAGGGCAGAGAACCTAATGTCGTTAAATCCCTCTTTATGGGGGATGGGGAGTTAGAGAGGAAGAACTATGCACTGCAGGCAAAATACTTGGAAATGCGGAAGAAAGAGGTCAGATTTCAGACGTATTACACAGATGATGCAACACTAGTCGTTATAGCCTTTGGTATTGCTGCCAGGATCGGCATCTCGGCCGTGAAGAGACTGAGGCAGAAAGGATATAAAATAGGGCTTTTTCGACCAATTACTCTGTTCCCCTTTCCCGAAAATTCTTTATACGAATTAGCTGAGGCCACCAGGAGATTCATTACCGTTGAATTGAATGCCGGACAGATGGTGGAAGATGTGAGGCTGGCAGTAAACGGCAAAGCAGAGGTTCTCTTTTATGGGAGACCTGGCGGAGGCATAATCACTCCAGATGAGCTTCAGGAACACCTATCAAGCCTCTATTAATTCTTCCATTGGTCGGTTGGCCATTACTCGCCAACTCCATGGATTAATGGTCTAACCAGTGCTAGAAGTTCCGCCTTCGCCGTGTCGATATCAGCCTTTATGCTGCACCCAGCGGCGTTAGTATGTCCCCCACCACCAAATTTCTCCGCAATACTTGCAACGTTTATAGAATCCTTTGACCTCAAGCTAACCTTATAGTTGTCCTTATCTGTCTCTCGGAGGAGGATTGATACTCTTATATTCCTCATTGTTCTTGGATAGGAAACAAAGTTTTCTGTATCATCAGGGCCTGATTGTGTCTCCTCAAACATTTTCTTTGTGATCGTAGTAACAGCTATGCCGTCGTGGATCTCTAACGTATTGAGCATTTTTATGAAAAGCTTGAACCGTCCCTCGGACCACAACTCAAAGAGTTCTCGTGAGATCGCATAGGGTTTCGCTCCCGCTTTGGTCAAATCAGCAACAATGCGGAAGACTTCGGGCGTTGTATTCTCATATCGAAAATTACCTGTATCAAGAGCTATCGCGGCATATAGGTTTGTGGCCATCTCCTCAGACAACTTAATCCCCAATCCCTTTATCACATGATAGATCATCATCCCGGTAGCCGCGAAATCAGGTCTCACCCACCTTATATCGCCAAACGCGCTCTCAGTTTCATGATGGTCAATGACTATCTTAGTCACTCCTTTGTTCGCGGTCAACAGCGCCTCGATTTGCTCCCTTCTTGTTATGGGAGATGACTCCACGTCACTGCCGGTTAATCCAGTTCGTCTTATCGTATTACAATCAATCAGGATAAGTGTCTTACAATTCTGAATATTAACAGCAGTATTTTGTATATCATCAAATCTATGCCATCTATTATGGCCGGGGAGAAACTCACAATGCTCAGGGATTCTGTCTCGATTAAGGATAATCACTTTCTTACCAAGGTTCTCCATAGCCATAGCAAGAGCAATGCAAGAACCAATGCCATCTGCATCAGGCTCCAGATGAGTTAAAATTATAAATGGGCCGTCACTCTTCAGTGTGCTCAGTAGAACTGCCGGAGGTTTCATGATGTTCCTCTAACTCCTTTAGTAGCTGATCAATTCTGTTGCCACGTTCCACGGACCTGTCAATTCTAAATTCTATACTTGGAATAAATTTTATCCTGACTCTCTTGGACACCTCATTGCGTATGAGACCCCTAGCTGAGTTAAGAATCTTCAAAGTGATTTCTTTATCACCTTCACCCATGACACTTATAAAAACCTTGGCAACCTTTAAATCTTCCGAGAGAGCAACATCGGTGACTGTAATGAATCCGAGACGCGGATCCTTGACCTTTCTCATCACGATATCTGCGATCTCTTCCCGTAGAAGAATGCTCAGTCTGGTTGATCTCTTATAAGGATGCATGCGTTTCAGTACTTGTAGTAAGGTTAATGTATGGATCTCTTCAGGAATAATTGAAAAAATGCTGAGAACTGGTACTTTTACTGCCTGCTTCTATGCCAATTTCGTAACGAATTTCTCAATGGTGTAGTTTTCCAATATGTCGCCCACCTTCAGATCATTAAAATTCTCTATCATAACGCCGCATTCATAACCCGTCTGGACTTCCTTCACATCTTCCCTGAATCGCTTTAATGATGAGAGCTTTCCATCGTATATGACAATATTATCTCTGATGACCCTTATGCTGTCGTTCGTACGGCTAATCAGACCGTCTATCACATAACACCCTGCAATTGTGCCAAGTCTGGAGGCCTGAAAGGTCTGCCTGACCTCTGCCCTCCCCAAGATCCGCTCCTTAAAGGTCGGCTCAAGCAGCCCTTCAAGTGCCTTCTTAACATTCTCAATCGCATCATAAATAATCGTATAGAGACGTATATCAACTCCCTCTTTCTCAGCCGTCTGTGACGCCTTAAGCTCAGGACGGACATTAAATCCAATGATAATCGCATTGGAAGCCGTGGCCAACATTACATCAGATTCGTTTATTCCACCGACCGAGGCGTGAATCACCCTGACCTTCACCTCAGGGTGTGTTATATCTTCCAGCGCTTTTTTTATGGCTTCTACGGAACCCTGCACATCACCTTTGATAATAATATTCAATTCCTTAATCTGTCCTTCCTGAATCTTTGCATATACCTCTTCCAGATTTAGCTTGCCGCGCCTTGCAATCTCAGCAAGTCTCTGCTTATGCAATCTGGCGAGAGCTATCTGTCGCGCTCTTTTTTCGTCTTCGACACAATTAAATACATCGCCAGCGGTCGGCACGTCAGAAAAACCGATGACTTCAACAGGAGTTGACGGACCTGCCTCGTATATCTTCTTCCCTGTGTCATCTATTAAAGCCCTCACCTTGCCAGAAGAAGTGCCGGCGACAAAAGCATCTCCAATTCTCAAGGTCCCTGACTGAATAAGTACTGTGGCAATAGGACCCCTTCCTCTATCAAGCCGGGCCTCAATTATTGTCCCTTTTGCGTGCTTCTTCGGGTTCGACTTTAATTCCATCACCTCCGCCTGTAACAAGATCATCTCCAGGAGGCGTTCGATGCCTATCCTTTTCTTCGCAGAAACCTCCACGAAAATATTCTGCCCGCCCCACTCCTCAGACACTACCCCGTGTTCCGCGAGCTCATTCTTAACCTTCGACGTATTCGCTTCCGGCTTGTCCACTTTATTGATGGCCACAACAATAGACACGTTGGCCGCCTTTGCGTGGTTTATCGCCTCTATTGTCTGTGGCATCACGCCGTCATCGGCCGCCACTACAAGAACCACGACATCGGTTACCTTCGCACCACGTGCCCGCAATGCGGTAAAGGCTTCATGTCCCGGGGTGTCAAGAAATGTTATATCCTTTCCCAAAAGAGACACCTTATATGCACCTATATGCTGCGTAATCCCACCAGCCTCCGTTTCAGTCACCTTTGTCTCTCTTATCGCGTCCAACAGGGAAGTTTTTCCGTGGTCGACATGGCCCATGATTGTAACTACCGGAGGTCTTGGGATGACATAATCGTAATCTTCAACGACCTCTTCCACAACTTCAACCTGTTCGGCAGCAACAGATTCAATCTTGATCCCAAAACTCTCCGCGATGAGAACAGCCGCATCCATATCCACAGGCTGATTTACGGTAGGCATATAGCCCATCTCCATGAATTTTTTTATCACATCGGGTATTTTCTGACCTATGCGATCAGCAAACTCTTTGACTGTTGTTCCTTCCTCTAATTTTATTGATTTTCTTCTCGGCGCCGTTATCGGTATCTGAGGAGTTGATTCAGCCCTCTTAAACTTAACCTTTGTTTTCTTTGTTGACTTCAATTCCAGCCATTTTTTCGGCTCTATTCTCTTAATAGCCTGAAATGCTTTTTGCATCCCCGGCCTCGCCTTGATCTTTTCTACTTTTTCGATCTCTAGCTCCTTCTTAAATTTGTCAGGCAGTTCTATTTCCTGTTCCTCGGCCACAGGAATGCTTTGCTTTACTTCCGGGACTATCTCTTCTTCAGAGATGCCCAGTCCTGAATGTTCGGGTTCCACCAACTGTTCTATTCCTTGCTTTTCAGAAGGCTCATAGATGCCCCCTTCTTCGGCTCCTTTCATGTTAGTTTCCTCAGGAGACGCTGGGAGTGCTTCCCCCGTCTCTGGCATTTTCTCTCCAGGAGCTTGCTCTAATGGTCTTTCAGTCGGGGGGGGCACTATCTGAGGCCCTATTGCCTTCTTTACCTTTTCGGCTTCATCAGCACTAAGCTTCACATTTGTAGTGCCCTTCTTGTATTGGACACCTCTAAGCTCTTCAAGTGCGCTGACAATAAGAGTGGCCTTCACACCGATCTCCTTCGCCAGTTCGGTGCTTTTCATGTCGTTAGTGAACATCTATTGTCTCGCCTCCAATTATCATTGCATCCTGCTCTTATACTTGTAAGATTGGTCTTGAAATGTTATCATAAAAGACTTACAGTATGCAATAAAGCCGAAATTTTTTTGTGCTATAAGAAAATTACTAAAACATCTTGCCTCTGTTTTGACGCAAGAGGGTTGACTATTTTTGATAATCATAAGGAGGAGAGAACATCATGGCGAGCTGTTCTATATGTAACAAGAAAAGGATCGTAGGCAACAACGTGAGTCACGCAAATAATAGGACAAAACGCGTTTTGCTTCCGAATATTCAGAGGATCAGAATAGTTACTGACAGTGGTACTAAACGGGCTTATGTCTGCACAAGATGTATTCGATCCAATAGGGTTGTGAAAGCAATTTAACCCCTATGAATTGTAGTTCATGTCAAAAGGCCTAGCATCACCCCGGTCATAATGAAGCCACTTGGGTCACTTCTTCTTCCCATTTGCAGGCATCTCGGCATTGAGGAGATGATGAGACTCGAATCCATGAAAGGCCGGTGGCATCGCCTCTTTGACGAACCACTTTCACTTCATATCCATCCTATGCATCTGGAGAACGGCGAATTGGTCATTAATGTCGACTCTCCTGCCTGGCTTCAGCAGGTACAGTTTTATAAACAGGCAATACAAGATAAGCTCAGTGATTATGCTATCAAGGACATTAGATTCAAGTACGGCAGGGTATATCGGAGAAGCGCTCAGGTGGCGGACAGCGCTTCCACAAGACGGCAAATACCCGGAACCAGCAGCTCAAGAGTCCTGTCTGACTCAGAAACCCTCTGGATCGATCAAGTTATTTGCCCTGTGGTAGATCGCGATCTTAAAGAAACCATCAGAACTGCGATACAAAAATCCTTATCACAATCACGTCGCAAATAATCAATTATCCCAACTTGACGCTCACCGGCAAGCGACTCACCCTGTGATCTCGCTAGAAAAACTGACCGCCACCTCCGCCATTTTCTTGCTCGAGTGACGACATATGCTGTGCGAAAAGCCTACACAAAACCTATACGAGGTCGTGCACTCTATGCCGACTCTGCCTGCTTTTCATAGACGATGATTGGTTTCTCTTTCTTTGAGATAGACTCCTCATTGACTATGCATTCAGTCACATTCTTTGTGGATGGCACTTCATACATGACATCGAGCATCACATCCTCGAGTATGGCCCGCAGTCCTCTGGCTCCTGCCTTCTTTTTCATTGCTTTTTTCGCTATAGCGCTCAACGCTGCATCCGTAAACTTTAAGCGCACATTGTCCAGGGCAAGAAATTTTTGATACTGTTTCACCAGAGCATTTTTGGGCTCTGTCAATATCTTGATAAGCGCCGTATCATCGAGTTCCTCAAGTGTGGCAACGACAGGAAGCCTCCCTACAAACTCAGGGATAAGTCCATACTT
>JBKQMP010000230.1:0-3505 GCA_052146665.1 Dissulfurispiraceae bacterium | reverse complement strand
ATCAGATAAGAGATAAAAGTCAACCATTATTTCCAATGCGAATTTGCTTCACAGCGACGTACTATCGAAAGTTGTTTTATTTATAGCGGCTTAGCATAGTTTGGGCCTTTGGTTAAGGAATCGCTGAGTTTAAGTGATTTGGGCCTTGCTTGGCGAAGGCAAATTACCTTATAACTGTACCGCCGCTCATCTTAACTTTCAGCCTCGTATGTTCAATAGTTTTATCGCAAAGAATCTCTCTTGAAATTGTAACAGATTCATTCAGATCTATATGTTCTACTCCTTATTCAAAATCTGAGCGCTAGCTGTGATGAACAAGAATAGTGGCCGTACCCCGCTCTGACTAGCAGAAGTGACACATGCGGATTTCCGAAAGTACCCTTTGGATGGTTGCAGTTTCTTGAAAGTGAGGAGTCGTCGGGTATGCCGTGTAAAACGTATGACTTGCTGGTCAAAGTCCAGCTGTGGGAATTTGGTAGTTCACCCACATAGCTTGAGGGAGGTGTAAAGGGTAACCTGAAGCGCTAAGTTTCTTGACAAAGGCTACGAAAGGGAGTCGAGCAAATCTGCGGGCCGCAGCGTGAGCGAACCTAGGTGTAGCCTCGAAACGCACGATGGAGTTGTCGATCCTTTCCGACACGGGAGAAGACCGAGGCATCTATCTTAACCATAACTACCGTAACCGATAGATGGACTTCCGGGGTGACAGGGGTGGCACGCAGGGGAAGTCAAACGACAATGAACGCGGGAGACCCTTGTGGATGCTGTGCAAAACGGCAACTGCTGAATATAAGGAAACGAAGTTTCACTGGGTCGGCAAGGGGGTCGGAGTTGCCCATAGTGTACCGCTTGCATCTCAAAGACAACATAACTTTGGGAGAGGGAAGGGGCAATACCTTCATCATGCTTCCGAAGGAGAGAAGGAAAGGAGATTGCGGAAACGCTATAAACTCCAGATGTTCCGGGATCTCTGGAGTGAGCTATACCGGAAGGCCAAGCGAGAGTGAACGCCTCTGGAAGAAGATGATTGGAAAGCCGTGTGCGGGAAAACCGCCTGCACGGTTTGACGAGGGGGAGCTGGAGATAGCACCATTTCGGCTACTACGCCAGCTCTCTACTCTACTGAAGCCGAGATCCAGGTCCCCTCTTATTCCTTCTCATTTACCGCAGAAAATAATGCGTGGTTCGGGATGAAATCTGTGTCGACCAAGTAATGACCCTCAGTTTATAGATTTTCGGAAGAAACACAGACACTCCAGCGGTAAGTTGGCGACTAAGTTCGATGAAAATAAAGCTCCGATTCCAAAAATGCGTGCTGCCTGTTTCAGGGAGGATTTTTCAAAAGTTTGATTTTTTCGAGTCTGAGGATTATCAGGTGTAAGTACAATTTCAGATGATGCCGTATGCATCTCAATTATGGAAGAGGGAGGACTAGACGTCCCTTTCAAATGCTCGAAGCGCTTTGTTGAGAATTCCTCAGTCATTAAAACGAGAAGCTGTTGCGGAAGGACATCTCCTCCCATGATTCGGGGAGAATCCAACTCATCCCCTTCCAGTAATGCTTTGGTCACTTCGGGCGTTGCATACTTGAGGGAATGCGAAAAGGAGCGGTGAACGGGACTTGCAGGCAAGTAACGGCTGGCTTTCCAACATGGCCCTCAAATTCAATCTTCTTCGAATTTGGGGACGGTACTTCTTTACACAATAGTCTGGCAACTAATTGAATAATAATAGAAATGCTGGCGGGGCGGACGGGGCTCGAACCCGCGACCTCCGGCGTGACAGGCCGGCGTTCTAACCAGCTGAACTACCGCCCCAAGCTAACATTACTTGGCGACATAAAAATGGTAGGCGGAACAGGGCTTGAACCTGTGACCTCAGCCTTGTAAGGGCCGCGCTCTCCCAACTGAGCTATCCGCCCGCACACAGGCGAGTAAATATTAAACTATATGAGATCTCAATTTGTCAATTGCTTGAATTTAATCAATAATATTAGATATCATAAAGATTGATGAGAAAGAACCTATTCATAGGGATAGTTCTATTAAACTTTATATTGGTGCCATCACTTAATGCTGACGTATACTTTTACAATAAGGACAGCATGGTGATTGGGCTAGTTAAAACATATACTACAAAGCCGAATGAATCTTTGATCGAAATAGCGAGGAAGTTTGATCTTGGCTATAACGCAATAGTGGAGGCTAATCCCGCACTCGATCCATTCCTTCCTGGCTCTGGCGTGTTTGTTAAGATCCCTTCTTCTTGGATTTTGCCAGACTTGGATTCATACGACGGAATAGTCATAAACATCTCAGAAATGAGACTCTATTATTTTGCCAAAATAAAAGGGGCGAGTCTGGTTAGAACATTTCCCATTGGCATAGGGCGGGAAGGATGGGACACGCCTGAAGGAACATTCAAGATAATTGAGAAAATAGTGAACCCGAGTTGGCACGTACCTAAATCCATAAGGCTGGAGAAGCCGGAATTGCCTGAAATTGTCCCCCCAGGACCTGACAATCCTTTGGGCTCACATGCGTTAAGGCTTTCACTCGGAGATGTCCTCTTGCATGGGACGGATAAACCCTGGGCTGTGGGGAGAAAAGCGAGCCACGGATGCATACGATTATACCCGGAAGATATCCCAGTGCTCTTTCAATTGTCTCCGAGAGGTCTTAAGGTAACCATTATTAGGCAGCCCGTTAAGGTTGGCGTAAAAAATAATAGAGTATTTATCGAAGTGCATAGGGAAGAGGGTGTTAACAGGAATTACTTGAATGAAGCAATACAATTACTGCAAAAAAAGAATCTCCTTAGAATGGTAGACACGGAAAAGTTATATCATGCCATAAGGGAGAAGCGCGGTGTACCTGTTGAGATATCCCTAGGACTGCATCAAGCAACGGATCTCATCGTGAAAAAATAGGGATCCAAAATATTATCGTCTAATTTTGGATCCCCTTCATGATTTTCCTGAATGTTATTTTCTCTGCTGCAATTCAAAAGCCTTCTGGCACTTTGCCGCTGCTGCCTCAGCTCTCTTTGCGGCGTCTTCAGCCCTTTTAGCCATGGCGTCATCGGTCTTACAACACGCTTTCGCCTCTTGCGCAGTCTTCATTGCATCTTGTGCAAGTGCTTTGGCTTCAGCTGCCATTTTTTCTGCTTGGCCAATCTTTCCGCAACATTCCGCGACCTTTGCTTCAAGCGTGGAGACCCTTGTTTCGAGTTTGCTAATTCTGTCAATAAGAGGGTCGATCTGTTGCTTTACGTAGTCTTTTGTCGCGCAACCAAAGGAAAACAGAAATAAGACGGTAATTACTATCATCACTGCTTTTTTCATCTGTTACACCTCCTTTCCGCTATTTATATTGATTTTTACGAATGATACTATCAAAATCATTAAATGTCAAGTTTTTGTAGAAGTTCCAGCGATTCCTTAACAATAACCTCAAGGCGAATAAAGAAGAGCTAACGGAGCTATTTTCGGATGGGAGCAGATTCG
>JBKQMP010000229.1:0-9024 GCA_052146665.1 Dissulfurispiraceae bacterium | reverse complement strand
GCATCAAACATCACAATGTCATCCTTGCTTGTAGGCCTGTTGAAGTCAAACTCACTGCATGAGTCAGTCTGACCTGTTGAACCGTCTTTTCCCCAGTACTGATAGTGAAGTACTGCGTTATTGAGAGCCTGATTCCCTCCAACCTGCTCAGCGGTGTTCACCACGGATACAAGAGTCGATATCGTGGGGCTCTTAACTATCCACGGAAACAAGATCGCATCAGCTTTCGCATCCTTCACTGCCGCACCGAAAGACAGCAACACTGTTAGTGCTACTAAGGCAGCGATAAAAATCATTGGTTTGTGTCTCACTTTCAAGTCCTCCTTATTAATTCATTATTCCTTAGCCAACGGCTAAGACATGCGGGAAAAAACCTAAAAACCCGAATCTACTAAATGCCTCCCTACCTGCATGCATCACCTCCTTCAAATTCAAGTGTCCTATTATTCTTATCTATTCCTATCAATCATACACTAAAAAGAGATAAAGAGCAATAACAAATTAAAAGATCGAAACGAGGTTTTCAGCAGCCCAAAATTAATCCCCAGAAAGAGTTTATTAGAGACCTATTGATGGGGCATCTCCAACTTGGAAAGCAACTTATTTGCAGTCTCCCTGATGTGCATCGGCACATCCTTCTGGCTCAATAGCTCTCTTAGATAGTATTTCTGTTTTTCTCTGTCACCTTTCAGTGCATACCCCCAAGCCCTGTTAAAGGAAAGTAGATAGCCTGGTGCTTGAAATTCCTGCGCCTTCGTAAAGTAAAGCTGTGCGTCTTCATCCCTGTTCAATGCGATGAGTACAACCCCCATGATCAGATAAGGCTTATAAAAAGGTGGGTTCAGTGAAACCGCACGCGCCGCAAAAAGGAACGCCTTATCAGCCCCTCCGCCTCTTATTAACAGAATGTTGGCCATATCAGAAAGTGCTGCAAAATTGTCTGGCTGTAATGTGATCACCTTGATCAGATACTCAGATGCTGTTTTGAGATCGCCTTTAAGCATATATACTTTCGCAATTCCATGATAGGCGGCGGGGAAGGAGATGTTTTTACTCAAAGCCCTTTCATAACTGTTCAACGCTTCATCAGCCTTTCCAGTAGCTCGGTATGCATCACCTAATAAGGTAAACAGCGTGACACCATCCAATTTTTCATACTGTTTGGGACTACTCAGCAGCAGGAGGTAGGTCTTTATTGCATCGTCATAGTCACGGCTCAGATAGCTGTAGTAACCTCTGAGGATCTTCAGTTTTGAGGAATCAGGAGCCACTTTTTCAAGTGCTTCTATCACTTTCTCGCCTTCTGCACTCTGCTCAAGCATCATATCCATCAAGCCAAGTCTGTACAGTGCTTCCACTGTATAATACGGCCTTTTGCCTTCACTCGCAAGCCTCACAGAAATTTTGTAATAGGTCATGGCGTTCTGAAAATCGGACAAGAGAAGATAGCTGTTAGCCAAAGCTAACTGTGCCCTCACATTAGTAGGGGTTTTTTGCGCGTTATCCTTCCAGAACGTAATCGGATCCTTCCATATGGTATTTCTCTGAAATGTGAGACACCCGAGAGTTAATGACAACAGGACAACAATCACCCAGGGCATATATTTCGTCAAGATCCTATCTCTAAAAATACTGCCGACCTGGGCCACGAGACCGAATGAGAGACCGGTGAGCGGCAGATAGTTTCTGTGCTCAAAATAAAGGTCAGCCCCAACCGCGAAGAAACTTTCTAGAGAGATTGCGATAAAATACCAGAGGATGCCAAATGACAGGAATGGGTATTTCCTGATTTTAATGACTGAGAACGTTATTGCCGCAAGTATCAAGACCAGGGAAAAAAAGGTGGTGATAGGCTCGAAAAGGCCCCTTGATATGGGATATCCCCAATGGTCAAAGACGAGATAGGAGGATAGCGGAAAAATAAAAAGGAAGAGATACCTGCAAATCACCCTTAGTTCAGTAAGAATGTGCTCCAGAGGAGTCCAGTAAACATCTATTGCCATCCAGAAATGGTATGACAGGGGTTCATTGAGCTTCAGCATTTCCGCGCCTGCGGTGAGAATCGTCTTGTAGAGCGGCACATAGAAATTGGCGAGAAAAAGTGCGCAGATACCCAACCCCGCAACTACGACTGCCCTTTTCATGAAGGCTTTGTTATTGAATGGAGCCAGAAAGATATAATCATATAACAGGATCAGGGGTATCCCAACTACGGCATTCTCTTTCGACAATATCCCAAGGACAATACAGGCAAGGGATCCTACATACATGGCAATTTTCAGAGACGTCCGCAACGTTCTGTGTGCATAGATATAGAGAATCAGTGATAGCAGCGTGAAGAGCGTCGCAAGCGAGGCCATCCTTTGTATGATATATGCAACCGCGTTTATATTGAGTGGATGCAGGGCGAACAGCAAGGCACTGATGAGAGCAATAAAAAAATAATACGGCGTTACTTCCCGTTGCTTATAATACAGCTTCAGCGTGATCAATGCCACGCAGTACACCAGCAGCGAATTAGCTATGTGAATAAGAATATTGAAAACCCTGAAGTTGACGGGATCGTTGGGGTTGATAGCCTGATTCAAAATAAAGGAAAAATAGGTTATCTTTCTACCCGCCGCCTTCTGAAAAAGCTCACCGATCCCAAGGGGCTGATTGACCAGTACATCGTCTAGGGCCCAAATGCCGTGCAACGAGTTAGAATAGGTAAGGAAGACGGCAACACAGAGGAAGGAGAGCCCGACAAGCTCTGTTAAACGGAGGTGCTTGAACGCAGTTGTCTTGCCTGCCTTGAGGTTCTTAAGTTCCTTCCCCATGTCTTGCGGTGAATCGTGTTAGTACTCCACGACCCCCTTTTCGGCCTGTTCATTATAATATTCCCTATACCAGTTGTTATCAATATAGAGCCATCTCTCTTGAAACTCGGCCGGGGTCTCTCCCTTAGAAAACTCCTGCCTCTTGACTACCAATTTTGGTATGGAATATACAATGTTTACTGTTACCAACGCCACATTCCCCTGCAGCTTGACATCCTTGATCTCAAACTTATGGTACAGGATCTTTCCCATATTGCCCATGAATGCGTACTTGTTCATCACTGCCTGAAAGAAAGGGTCGTAAAGAGAAAATTCCTTCTCGTAATCCTTTCTGACTCTGGCATCCCAAAATTCGCTCGCCCTCTGCTTTAGAAGGGCTACCTTAGAAGGGGAGGCCGTATCATCAGTCGTCTCTTTCTTGGATATATCCTGCGTCGCCACTGTGTTCAGTGTGAAATCAACCAGTAAGGGGTAAGCTTCTTGAGACAAATCATCACTCTTGAACCTACAGGCCAGATCGTAGTATCTATCCTTAAACTGCACCAGAGTATCACCAGCAAAGAACTGCTTTGTGTTAGATTTTCCTGGCTCCTCCAGCGGAATGTCCCTCTCCTGCCAGGTAGTCCCGAAGTCCTTTGAATAATTCATATAGAGATTGCCGCGGATATTTCTGTAATCAGCCCAGACCACTACAAGCTGACCCGTATCAGATACCACAACTTCCGGGTTTAATGTCTGGGTAACTTCAAAAGGATAGTGTCTGACATTCATGAGTTTCCCCCACGAGGCACCATTGTCATCAGAGGACAGCAGATAGGACTTCATTTTAGATTCTTCTTCCTTCTTCTCTTCAAAGGCCAGATAAATGTGCCCCTTCGTATCGTGAGCCACTTTGAGAGAAGCTATGCCTAACCCCCTCGTCTCTTGAAGGGACTGAACTTGCCATGTCTTGCCACCGTCATCAGAATAGGCTTCTTCTATGATGGGCACATCCTCAGGACCAATTTCGTATGCGTTGAACCAGAAGACGTGGAGCCTCTTTCCGACCTTGATGGGCTCAACAAAGAGAGAAACCTCCCCTATTGCCTTTATTTCTAAAGGCTTGCTCCAAGTCTTACCTCCGTCTGTGGTCTTTCTGAAGACCATGTAATAGTGTTCCCCTTTGATGCTAGTGGAATAAGAGAAGGTGTATGCGCCATCCTCATCGACAAGGAGTGCCGGATAGATGGAAAATTGGTATCCGTCAGTAATGTTCACCGTCTCCAAAAAGGTCTTGCCGAAATCACGTGAGGACCTGCAGTATATGTGGTATTTAGCGTTGGCAGATGTTTTTTCGCCATACCATGCGACGTAGACTTCTCCTTTTGCATTAGACCCGATCTTAATCCTTGTAAGGGCATCGGTCTCCTCATCGATTAGTACCGGCTCTGAGAAGGTCTTGCCCCCATCAGGCGATGCCCTGAACCAGAGCTTCTTATTTGTCAGCTTCTGTCTCCACGCCACAAAAATATGCTCTCCTTGAATGTCAAAAGCGAGTGCGCTAGAGCCTTCAGAGCTCTCGCTGTTTACTATGATATCCCTTTTTTCGGTGACATTATATATATGGATCCTTCCCCGAAGGTCGTAATATGCTGTCCAGATGTTTCCCCTCTCATCCGCCTTTATAAAGGCGTCCTTATGGAAGTCTACCGGCTCGGAACTCAACATCCTTTCCCCTGCCCAGACAAGTGACGATACTGAGAGAAGAACAATAAGTGAAATTATGCTGATGACTGTTTTCATCATTTTCCCCTTTCCTCCTCCTAAGTACGGATAATGCCGTAATAATTATGTGGTCTCTGTCAGAACCCTTCGCTCTGTTTTGCCTCATCGATGGCACCAAGAACCCCCGTTACCCCGATGGTCGCACAAAGCAAGAGGGGAGAGATATACTCTCTCCCCTCTCTCTCTATGATACTGCCTTGTTAACTGCTAATCCAGCTTCTAGAGACCCTATTCTAGAGGTGTAGTATGTGCACCCTCGATTTCTGAGCAGTCGGTAGGATCGTCTAAGAAAAACAGTCCGTGATAATCGACCCCAAGGGTCGACACGTTGTGAATACAGTTGATACCACCACCGCATGGTAATGCGTTTCCGCAGAACCCGCTGTGAGGATGGTAGGAAATCTGCTTGGAATAGCTTTCACTGTTCCTGAGCCATTGCAGATTGTTTACTCCACCCATAACAGAGGCTCCGCCGATAGTAGAAGCTGTCGTGGTATATTCGAGCTTGCCGACTATCATACCACTGCCTGAGTCAGGAGTGACAGCAGGTGCTCCAATTGTGCCGTTATAGATCTTCACATATGACCAGCCTTCTGCACCGGTGTTCACCCATGCCGTGTATGCACCCGTGCCGGCTGACCCGAAGATGTTGACAAGAAGATCACCGCTCGTGCACACAACGTTCTTCTTGTTGACGAAACTGAGCACGTTCTCATCAGCGTCAAATATACCACCATGGGCGGTAGTTCCAGAAGATTTAAGAGGATATGGATTGGCCTGTAACTGTATCCTGTTGTTGATGCTCCCATCCCTCTGGTTGCCAAGATGCTGGACTCCCTTGCTGTCGTAATAAGTTATAGCGTTCACAGGTGTCATGAAAAACTTGGTCGCCACCTGCGATACTGGCATCAACACTGTCGCTGTGACTTCCTGGTGTCCATGTACAGTTTTAGTGCAAGCGCCGGTGCTGGAGTAAGTGGCACAGTGCGTCACGTCACCATTTCCAATCACCTCGCCAAGGACGTCAGCACCGTCCTCAAAAGAAACTGGCAGCCCGCTTGAAGCCCTTACGCCACCGCTTGGGTTGTATGCAATGTAGCCCCATGCAGAGCCGCTGCCAAGATCGATTACCAGGGCCTCTCCGTAAAGAGTTCCATCAGCGTTTGACCCAACAACGTCGTCGATAAATACCTGCGGGATGTTGTTGTCTACGATAAGGAACGCCCTCGCCGAAACTGATGCGATATAAGAGAAGTTCGCATTGGCATAGTTTACATTGGTCGGCTGGTTTGCAATAGGCTCAAAAAGGGCCTTGCCACCATTCATGTTGCCGGCAGCATCAAACATCACAATGTCATCCTTGCTTGTAGGCCTGCTGAAGTCAACCTCACTGCATGAATCAGTCTGACCTGTTGAACCGTCTTTTCCCCAGTACTGATAGTGAAGTACTGCATTACCAAGAGCCTGATTCCCTCCAACCTGCTCAGCGGTGTTTATCACGGAGACAAGAGTCGATATCGTGGGGCTCTTAACTATCCACGGAAACAAGATCGCATCAGCTTTCGCATCCTTCACTGCCGCACCGAAAGACAGCAGCACTGTTAGTGCTACTAAGGCAGCGATAAAAATCATTGGCTTGTGTCTCACTTTCAGGACCTCCTTATTAATTCATCGTTCTTTAGTTAACGGCTAAGACATGCGGAAAAAAAACCTAAAAATCCAAATCTACTAAATACCTCCCTATCCTCATGCCTCACCTCCTTCAATTTCAAGTATCCTATTGTTCTTACATATTTCTTTCAATGATACATTAAAATGAGATAAAGCGCAATACCATCTAGAACTAACAGAGATAGTTTACACATAAGGCACGCTTGCTTTAGGCTGTTAAGATCAGATTTTCTAAAGGAGTGGCTTTATGTCAGAGAAAGAGATGTTAAGAAATCAACGAAAGCGGCTTGGCATTATTCGTCATTATGAGGAAGTGACGAAGAATGTGGCCAAGACGGCGCGATATTTTGGCATCAGCAGGGGAAGATTGTCCCGTTGGTGAGACAGGTATCAAAAGTGCGGAGTAGCAGGGTTAAGAGATGGGTCTCGCAGGCCGCTGAACAGCCTTAAAACGACTATGGCCAATGTTATCGGGAAGATCGTGTATCTGAGAGAGCACTATCAGCTTGGGCCCTGGAAAATTCAGATGTATCTGAAGCGGCATCATGATATAGGAATACGCAACGTGGGGGTGTACAGAATCCCCAGAAGGCTTAATATGAACAGGCTTTCTAATAATCCTCGCCACAAACTGGAAAAGCAGAAATGTGAGAGATGAGAGAAGCCTTTACCAGGACAGCTAATTCAACTCGATGTGAAGTTTCTGGGGCGAATAGGAGCTGCAAAAAGCGGTACTATCAGTTCACCACCATTGATGACTGCACACGGCTGAGAATATATGAGCATAATAATCAAGTAAACGCTATCAGATTTATTGATTATACACTTTTCCGATTGCCGTTTCTGGAGGAGGTTATTCGGACAGACCATGGGAGCGAATTCCGATCACAGTTTCACTGCCACGTGCTTGATAAGGGTATCCGTCACGCCTATATTTAGCGCCGGCGACCTCAACTCAATGGTAAAGTGGAACGCTTCCATAGAAGTGATGATGCTAAGTTTTACAGACTGCTGGATGGAATAGTCATTGAGGACGCCACTCTATTTAAAAAAAATTTGAGGGAATGGGAAAACTTCTATAATGATGGTAGGCCCCATTCCGCCTTGAATAGATGAACGCCCTATGAACAGTCTAGGGAAAAGACGGGATTGTCTTCCGAGTAAACCCTCTATTGCAGTCCAACAATACCAAAGGTCTGGGTGTCAAGCCAACGTAAAAATGTCCTATTCTAACCAAAATAGAAATGGTAGTGGATGGTCGATCCACTTACGGACGAAGGGTACTCTGTGCATCTGGCAAATCCCTCAAAAATTCAGCGGTATTCAGGGAAGTAATATTCTAATGATGGATAATGCCGCTATAATAATTGGTTTCTGTCAGAACCCTTCGCTCTGTTTTGCCTCATTGATAGCAGCAAAAACCCCCGCTACCCCGATGGTCGAACAAAGCAAGAGGGGAGAGATATACTCTCTCCCCTCTCTCTATGATACTGCCTTGTTAACTGCTAATAAGTCTATCCGCCGCAGTCTGATCCTACGCAAGGTGCCTTATAACCCTCGGTTTCTGAGCAGTCGGTAGGATCGTCTAAGAAAAACAGTCCATGATATTCGGCCCCAAGGGTCGACACGTTGTGAATACAGTTGATACCACCACCGCATGGTGCTGCGTTTCCGCAGAACCCGCTGTGAGGATGGTAGGAAATCTGCTTGGAATAGCTTTCACTGTTCCTGAGCCAGTTCAGATTGTTTACTCCACCGTTAATGGTCACCCCGTCGATAGCAATAGGTCCCGTCGTAAACTCGAGCTTCCCGACTATCATTCCACTGCCTGAATTAGGAGTGACAGCTGGTGCACCAATTGTGCCGTTATAGATCTTCACATACGCCCAGCCTTCTGCTCCGGTGTTCACCCATGCCGTGTATGCACCCGTGCCCGCTGACCCAAAGATGTTGGAAAGAACGTCACCGCTCGTACAGACAATGTTCTTCCTGTTGATGAAGCTGAGCACGTTCTCATCAGCGTCAAATATACCACCTATGCCAGTAGTGCTAAGAGGATATGGATTGACCTGTAACTGTATCCTGTTGTTAATGGTCCCATCCCTCTGGTTGCCAAGATGCTGGACTCCCCTGCTGTCAACGTAAGTGATAGCGTTCACAGGTGTTGTAAAGAATTTGGTCTGCTTCACTGATGGTGGCAGAAGATTTGTTGCTGTAACCTCCTTGTGTCCATATACAGTCTTAGTACATGTGGTCGTCCCATTAGGGCCAGTGGTCCATCTAGCACAATGCGACTGGTTTGAGTTTCCAATCACCTCGCCGAGGACGTCTTGGCCGTCCGCAAAAGAAACTGCCGCACCGCTTGAATTCCTTACGCCACCACTTGGGTTGTATGCAATGTAGCCCCATGCAGAGCCGCTGCCAAGATCAATTACCAGGGCCTCTCCGTAAAGAGTTCCATCCGCGTTTGACGCAAGATCAAGTACGTTGTCAGTAAAAACCTGCGGGACGTTGTTGTCTACCAGAAGAAATGCCCTCGCTGAAACTGTCGCGATATAAGAGAAGTTCTGATTGCCGTAGTTGACATTGGTCGGCTGGTTTGCAATAGGCTCAAAAAGGGCCTTGCCACCATTCATGTTGCCAGCAGCATCAAACATCACAATGTCATCCTTGCTTGTAGGCCTGTTGAAGTCAAACTCACTGCATGAGTCAGTCTGACCTGTTGAACCGTCTTTTCCCCAGTACTGATAGTGAAGTACTGCGTTATTGA
>JBKQMP010000228.1:0-4922 GCA_052146665.1 Dissulfurispiraceae bacterium | reverse complement strand
TGGTTTTCATGGAAGATTTGAGGGTGTCCTGTATGAGCAGGTCCGCACGCGGCACGGTCGACAATCCTGGCACTAACGTTGCCGCTAAGTCCGGCCTCAATAAGGCGATCCTTGATCAGGGATGGGGGATGTTCCGAGAGATGCTGCATTATAAACTGATAGAACGCGGGGGAGTGCTCGTGCTCGTTAATCCAAAGCACACAAGCCAACGCTGTTCCGCATGCTTGCAGGTGAGTTCTGAGAGCCGCAGGTCTCAGCGTGTCTTTCAGTGTGTGGTTTGCGGTATGTCAATTGATGCTGATCTCAACGCTGCACTAAACATCTTAGCGGCCGGGCAGGCCGTCTTAGCCTGTGGAGAAGGGGGACCACTCCCTTCCGTGAAGCAGGAACCAGCGGGAAAGCGTGAGCTAGTACCGCCCCAAAAATATTTGGGAATCATTGCCCTTCAGGGCGGTGAGGATGTCAATATACTTCATCATGAGCCGATGAACTTAATATTTTGTCTTCAGTGTCCCGCGAAGTCAGACGGCGAGCCGTATTATGATGCACAATGCTTGAATTCTTGAATCTTGTTTATGTCAAACAGTACGACGACTAAAACTCATGATCGCTACGGGGAACTCCTGAAAAGGGCGACGCCCTTTCTTCAGTGGTGGCCTAATGTCACACGGCGCACACTGCGGGCCGATATCGTTGCAGGATTTACTGGAGCCATCATTGTTCTTCCCCAAGGCGTTGCGTTTGCCATTATTGCCGGCCTGCCCCCTGAATACGGTCTTTATTCGGCTATAGTGCCGGCAGTCATAGCCGCTTTATTTGGCTCTTCCTACCATCTCATATCCGGTCCCACAACGGCGATCTCGCTCGTCATTTTCACGACAATCAGTCCCTTGGCAGATCCGACATCCACAGGATTCATTCAACTGGTTCTCACTCTCACCTTTATAGCGGGATTATTTCAACTTGCGCTGGGTTTGGCAGGACTAGGAACCCTTGTCAATTTTGTCTCTCATTCAGTGGTCGTAGGTTTTACTGCGGGTGCTGCAATACTGATTGGAACGAGCCAGTTGGGCAACTTTCTGGGACTTATCGTTCCAAAACATCAATCTTTTTTAAATACATGGATCGATGTCGTCCACCGGCTTCCGCAAGTCAATCTTTATGTCCTGGTAATCTCAGTGTCCACGCTTCTCATAGCCGTAATCCTAAAAAAGGTCTTCCCCAAGATGCCCGGAATGTTGTTTGCTATGATCGCCGGGAGCCTTCTTGCTTTATTGGTGGGAGGAAAGGCTCATGGGGTAAGCCTTGTCGGGTCGCTTCCCGATCATCTGCCCCCCCTATCCCTGCCCGAAATTTCCATGTCTTCTTTTCGGAAACTGGCACCTGGTGCGCTCGCTGTGGCAATGCTGGGCTTAACCGAAGCAGTCTCAATCGCCCGTTCTATCGCAACACACTCACACCAGCGTATAGACAACAACCAGGAATTCATCGGCCAAGGACTATCGAATATAATAGGTAGTTTCTTTTCCAGTTACGCGGCATCAGGCTCGTTCACCCGTACGGGGGTCAATTACAACGCTGGCGCAAAGACCCCGATTGCAGCGGTTTTTGCCGCGGTCTCACTTACCGCAATCCTTTTGCTCATCGCTCCCTTGACTGCCTATCTACCGATCGCTTCTATGGCTGGTGTCTTACTGCTCGTAGCTTACAACCTCATCGATGTCCATCACATAAAGGCCATAACAAGGATGAGTAAGCCCGAAGCGGTTGTTCTGTCTGTCACGTTCCTGTCGACGCTTTTTGTGGAACTGGAGTTTGCTATTTACGTGGGGGCCATACTCTCTTTGCTGCTCTATCTCAACCGCACCTCACATCCCCACATCGTCACCCTCGCTCCTGATCCTCAGACCAAAAAACTGAGTTTAACAAGTAACCACGGGAAAAACCTCCCGGAATGTCCTCAGCTTAAGATTATCAGAATCGACGGCTCTATCTTTTTCGGTGCGGTATCACATGTTTCTGGCGAATTGGCCGCTATCGCAAAGAATAATCCTGAACAGGCTCACATATTAATTGTAGGTGAAGGCATTAATTTCATGGACGTCGCCGGATGCCAGATGATGAACCAGGAGGCCCGTCAGTTGAGATTAACGGGAAGACAGCTCTATCTATGTTCGCTAAAAGAAGAGGTTATCGAATTTCAGAAACGCGGAGGCTGCACTAAGAGTGTGGGTGAGGAAAATATCTTTCCCACAAAAAATGAGGCTATATATAATATCGTACCAAAGCTTGATCCTGAGCGCTGCCGTTACTGTGCTGTCCGGGTTTTCAATGAATGTAAGTACTTGCCCAATAGTCTGGCGAAGCAGCCCACGCTGCTCACAGACTAAAGGGAAGGAAGGCTTTGTCTCTTATCGCGTTAGCCTCGCAACCATTAGCTTATAAATCCATGTCTCTGCTCCCTGCTTATGTTCTACGCCCTGGCAACCAGAATGGCGCAATCTGCAAGGCCTATCACCTTTTCCGTCGTGCTTCCCATGAGGAGCTTCTTAATCCCCTCTCTCCCATATGTTCCGACGACAATTAAGCCAATGTCCTTGCTGATAGCAGCCTTCACTATTATTTCACACGGTTTACCTGTTGCCGTCAATACTTCGACGGTTATCCCCACTGCCTGTGCCATCTCCGCAACTTTGTTCACATTTGTTCGCGCTTCTTCCATTTCGTTTTTTGAAAGAGCTGCCGAGATTGCGAAAATTTTGCTCCCGCAACGCTTCGCAATCTCCAATGCCGCTGCGGATGCCGCAATGCTATGGTTCGAGCCATCAGTGGCAACGAGTATATTGCTGAAATCAACTCCGGCTGCCTTGGGCACTATTAAAACCTTACAGAGTGCATCGCCGATGACCTTTGCGGAAACCTGGCCAACCAATAGTTTCATCAACCCCCGGCGGCCGTGTCTGCCGAGTATGATCATGTCAACATTTCTGTCAATGGCCTCTTCGACTATTAGTTGATGCGGTTTGCGTCCCTTGCGCAGAAAAGCTTCGCAAACGAGGCCTTCTTTTGCTGCATTTGATTGGATGAGCAAAAGATGATTCATTGTATCTTCTTCATCAAGGGACACATTGGACGCGATGTTCTGATACTCAAGATTCGACTCAACCACCGTCATAATATAAAGACGACTTGCACACTGCTTGGCAAAGTTCATCGCCTCTCTGATAGCTCCTTCGCTGTATTCGGAGCCATCAGTCGCAACTAGCAATTTCTCCAATTTGGTAACGGGACAAAATGGAGCGGGATTCATAGTGTTTTCTCCATAGGTTTATTAGCCTGCGTCGATCATAAGGGACCTCACTTTTTCAGTCCGCTGAATATTAGTTCTATCCCCATGTTCATAAATCATAGGAATAAAATAAAGACTATATTCTCCGATGCAGCAAGCAAATGTCAAACGGTTATTGTTCACGCTAACGTTACGGATGGGACGCTTCTAGATTTAAACTTCTTTCATCAGAGTATTCAGATTTCAGGAGGACCATAACTCAATTATCGTCGACCCGAAAATAAGTTACGCAAAATCAATTGTGCACATTGGCACATATTACAGGATAGTCCTGGAGGTCCATTATGACAAAAATATCAGTCTCATCCCCGTATCGCTCTTAGGGGTCTATGTCAGACCGACAACTTGCCTAATCGGCAGTGGTTGAAGTGTCCACAATCTCCACGGTTACCTCTTCCACACCATGAATCGTCTTTGCAATAGCATTCACTTTAGATGTAATCTCCTTTTCCATTTCCAAAGGAGCCTTTACAAGGACAGAGATCTTCCCACTTTTCGACCGCACATCCGCCACGGGGAACTCCTTAAACAGGGCTGCCTGTACTTCAGCGGCTAAGGCAAGATCATTAAGAATTCTCTTAGCGCTTGACGTGAGCTGAAAGCATGGTAATGCCGCCGTCTTTACGATAACGCTCACCGCATCATCAACACTCATAGTTTTAATGTGCAAGACCATATCATAAAGGCTGGAATCCCAGGTATCCATGGCATAAAGATGAAATCCCCAACGACGTCGTTCGTCATCGTCTTTCTTTAATATGTAACGCGCATCGGCAGCGGAAATATTCTCTCTTTTCATTTCTTCCTTGACCCGATCTTTTATGTCCGCAATGATACGTATTTTAAAGACATTGGGAACCTGTTGAAGAAGGAAATGACCAGCGAGTCCGTGATAGACGATATTGTCTGACCGCACATGATTTAAAAGGGCCGCCCGAAAAAAGGCCAGGTACTTTTCTTTCCCATAAGTAAACCGGTCAAAGACCGAAGGTGCATCATGTAACGCCCTTTTAAGTTTCATCTCAGGAATATTAAATTGTTCTGATGCCTCCAAGATAATATCCCTGGAAAGACATTCATAGTTCAGTGCCTCGGCCACTTTTTCAGCGACCTCCTTGCCCCTGCTATAAGATCCTCTGGATATGGTGATAATGGACATAGTCTCCTCCCCTGTTTTTATTAAACTTTAGAAAACGCTGAACATTGATAATGCCGTAATTTTACCATGATTTTCTTGAAAAAAGACAAGGTGCGCCTGCTATACAAGGCAGCCTTTTACTTCGATAGGGAATCGATGCTTCGCAGAGAGGGACGACAACGGCGGGAAAGAAGAATTTTCCCGCCATAATTGGTCGGGAAAATCAATAGCTTCAAGGTTCACCCTGTCAGGGAGACGCGACCTTTACGACTATCCTTTTTATCCCAGAGCATGCATCGTGAATAGATTGATCGGGATAGGGGACGCCTAAAAGGCGTACCCCTCCCACACCACCCGGCATGCGGGTCCGCACCGGGCGGTTCGAAAAGGTGAGGTCACAGTCGAGGGGTATGGCCCCTCTCCCTAAGCTTTCTT
>JBKQMP010000227.1:0-23251 GCA_052146665.1 Dissulfurispiraceae bacterium | reverse complement strand
AAAACGGACTCAGATCGGCCGGCCAGATCATTTTGCCCATATAGGCAATGATCGAGTTGAAGCCAACAAGCAGTCTTGTCGTTAACGGGTATGCTACCGATGATCGAATAGCATATTGTGAACCCTGTGCCAAAATCGTAATAATGCCCGCATTGACAGCAAATACAAAAAAAATGACTTTCTCCATAACAATTCTCTTGAGCGTGTCTTTATGAACCCTCCTCATCGGGTACCAGTCCACGATCAAGAGCACGACTGGAAGGGTCACTGCCATGGATTTACTCAACAACGCAAGAACAAAAAAGCCGAGGCTCAACAGGTAATTTTTATCTGACAGCCATGAGATAGACTTACTTGTATTCTTTGGAGCAGTCGTGAACCGGGCATATCTTATATATGCTAAGAGACTTAGCAGAAAGAAAAATGCGCAAAGCAGGTCTTTTCTTTCAGAGGCCCATGCTACGGATTCCACGTGGATAGGATGTAGACCGAACAGCAGTCCGGCAATGACTCCCGTAGTGAGTATCGTTGCGTCTGATAACCCTGTCGTCCCTTGCCCCCCAGCTCTCTCACGACTCTTGACAACAGCCAGCAATTGAATAGCCAGCAATACTACCAGGAGAGAGTTAAAAGCATGAATGACAATGCTGGTGAGATGGTGACCCAGCGGATTAGGCCCCCATAGTGAATAGTCCAATGCATGTGACAGCCAGGTGAGTGGATGCCAATTGCCAGCAAAAAACGAAAAAAAAGCCCATTTGAAAAAGGCAATGTTTATGGAATGTATAAAAGGATTATCATCAATATAAACATTGTCATCCCAGTTCAGAAACCCGTTTTGTAGCTCGGGAAGATAAACCAATAGAGTCCATGCTCCCACCAACGCAGCAAGAATGCTATATTTTTGTACCAGCGATTTATTCATCGATTAAAAGCTTCCTGCCACTTAGGCTGAACAACACAGACCTTTTTAAGGCCAAATTATGCAGTATTTACTTTAATAGCGTTGCAAGCAATCCCAATCCATATTTTACACTATTAGTGAAATTAATCGAGGACGCGTCTTCAAAATATCTTGTTGGGCAGCTGATTTCTCCTATTCTAAAGCAGAAAAATACGGCCTGAAAGAGCATTTCATTGTCGACTACAAAATCATCGGAGTTCTCCTCAAACGGCAATGTCTCCAGCACCTCGCGAGAATACCCTGAAACCGGTTTGGCATGCTGGGAGTTTTATTCCAAGTACTAGATTATCGATAAAAGTAAGGAACCTGTTGGACATATGCTTATACAAAGGCATGCCTCCTTTCATCGCCTGTCCTCTCAGTACTCTCGAGTCAAGCACTGCATCGTAATGCCCTCATGTAACCATCGAAGCCATGGCAACGACAAGACGGGAAGAGTACCGGTAATCAGGATGCGCCATTACCACAATGTCAACTCCGAGTTTCAAGGCCGTATGATAACACCTTTTCTGAATTCCGCCGTAACCCTGGTTGTCCTGGTGAATGATCGTGTTAATTCCCAAGTCTACCGCCATTCCCGCTGTGCTATCTCCCAACGCATCATCAACAAGGACTGCTTCACCCACGACTCTGTGAGGCAACTCTTCGTAGGTTTGAGGTAATGTTTATTCAGCGTTGAGGGCGGTCATTACAACAACTAACTTCTTACTGTCGATCATCTTCGGGCCCTTACTTGGACAACTTTGTTTTTCTTCTCTAATGACATACTTTTCACGCAAAGGCAATTATTTTATCTTGCACGACCTTTCTTTATAGAGAAAAATGGCTCCCGTATCGATTCGGCACGGCAAACAGGGCATTTACCAGGCTTTGTCAACCTGTCACGTTTTCTAAAAATAAAGCCGCACTTTCGGCATTCAGCAGGAGTTGTGACTAATCTATCCTCTCCCTGACTGAATGTCTTCTGAATATGTTCTAGATGCCCATAAAGGTCTTTTGTCGAAACCCCGACCTCCGCCGATAATTCTTTTATAGAGACAGTATGATTTTCAAGAATGGCGATCAGTTGTTGGCGGATGGTCTCCTGTCGCTCAGAAGGGACAAATGGGTTCTTGTTCCTGTTTTTCACGCAAATTAGCCTTTGGCACTTTATCGGTTATTCATCTTGCCCCGTGAAAATACTATGCTTGGCAGTCCGACAAGTAGATCGCCAGGGTTGGTAGCCTCTTGCCTTATTGGATTAGCCACACGGGCGATAAACCTTTTACGCTAAGCGGCCAACATTTTCGGTCAATATGCAGCTGTCAAAATAAACAACTCCTTCTCGCGGTCTCTATGTTGGCAAGATGATAAAGACACGTGAACCCTTATCAATAGTAGTATCCGCAGCCGATGGGTAAGTTCCTACGATCTTTTGAGGCCCGGCTTTCCGGTCATGCGATCAAAGAGTGAAAACTTTTTCATAATCTGGTCTGCACATGTGCCAAATGCGGGCCGTCAACATCTTTGTTCCAGGCACATTTTCGTAGGCTCTCAGCGGAGAAGTCATGGTCTTTGCGTGATGCACTGAATGAGAACCATATTCACTGGGTCTCAACTCATTCGACGATATCATCCTCAGGACGGAATTTTTCTTTGAGCGCAACCTCAACGACCGCTGGCACAAGACCTTGCACTGAACCGCCAAAAGAGGCTACTTCCTTGACAATGGTAGAGGAAAGAAAGGAGAATTCCTCTGAGGGCATCATAAATACTGTTTCTATATTCATATCCAGTCGCCGGTTCATGAGCGTTATCTGAAGTTCATATTCATAATCTGAGATGGCCCTTAATCCTCTTATGATCGCGACCCCTCGCTTGGCCTTAACATAATCCACAAGCAATCCGGTAAAAGACTCGGCTCTCACATTTTTGAGATCTTTGACGGACTGCCTTATGAGCCACAACCTTTCCTCTAAACTGAAAAAGGGCTTTTTCTTCGGACTTGGCGCGACCGCTATCACTATTTCATCAAAGATCATCAATCCCCTTCGGATAAGGTCCAGATGTCCGTTGGTAATAGGGTCAAACGTTCCAGGATAGATCACTAATCTCACGTTTCCTCCATCTTTCTTTAATCATTTTGAGCTGATGAAAGACTATAAATATGTGAGGAGTCCTCACACATTTATTATACTACTTCTTGTCTCATAGAGAGGACGCCATCACCATCCTTCATCAGGAACTCTTATGACCCAGACCCTCAGGGATTGGGTGAGTGACTATCATCTATGAAAGCGATAGCATTTTTTTTGTAGACGCTTAACGATGTATCTCCATATCGGTAGTTCTTGACCAGCGCTAACCTTCCCACCCGCGGTGGCAAAAGGCTTCTTGAAGAGTGCTCAACCACGGCAACGCCACCATCATTTAACACAGCACTCTTACCAAGTAAAGGGAGGACCAAGTCAAGTTCTCGTGAGGCATAAGGAGGATCAATAAATATAATATCAAAGGAAATTGCATGTTTTTTTAAAAAAAGAGCGGTCTTGTCTCTAAAAATCACGGCTCTGTCGCTCAGTCCGAATTTAATCGTTAGCTCTCTTATCGCATCGCCCCTTACAGAACAATCCTCAACGAATGCGACGCGGGCAGACCCTCTGCTCAGTGCTTCAATGCCCACCGCTCCGGTTCCCGCGTAAAGGTCCAAAAAATTTGAGCCAACAATTCTTTGACCAAGTATATCGAAGATAGCTTTCCTTACCTTTGCAGACGTCGGCCGAAGTTCTTCATCTCGGCCTTTCCTGGCAAAAGCCTTTGCGGTCCGCATGTTTCTTCCCTTGGCGATACCTCCGGAAATCCGCATCAGTGCTCACCTCAATGGCGGGTTAACAATGAATACTTGTTCTAAGGGGCGTCCGGAAATCCTGACCATTCCACCCTGGACGCCGAGCCTTCCCTCTGAATAAAGCCTGATGGCCTCAGGAAATATCCGGTGTTCCATTTTCAGAATCCTTTCGGAAAGCGTTTCTTCTGTATCATCCGATGAGACAGGCACCGCAGCCTGGATAATAATAGGCCCTGTGTCCATGCCTTCATCCACAAAGTGCACGGTGCAGCCACTTATCTTGACGCCAAAATCGACCGCCTGCTTCTGACCATGGAGACCCGGGAATGATGGTAACAGGGCAGGGTGTATATTCATTATCCGATTCACAAAAGAGTCTATCAAAGGCTTTCTGACAATCCGCATGAATCCCGCAAGAATGACCAGTTCCACTTGTCTCTCTCTAAGTTCATCCACGACCCTGACAAAGAAACCATCCTTCGTTGCGCACTCTCGCGGGTTTATATAGAGGCTTTCAATCTCATGTTTCTTGGCCCGCTCGATGGCATAGGCAGACGGATTATCGACAATAAGGATTTCAATGGAGGCCCGCAGCTTTCCTGCCTCGATCGCATCAATTATGGACTGGAAATTAGAACCCCGACCTGATGCAAGAATACCAAGCCTAAGCATTGACTACCTCCCTTTGAATCAAGAAGGTTCACCTAGGAGGACCTATCTTGAGCTAATCTCGTGTACTGCGTTTACCAACGCTATCGCACTATCGACCGGGGTTTCAGGGAGTATCCCATGACCAAGATTGAAGACGTGACCCTTGGCCCCTTTTGCTCCCTTTACGATATGTGCCGCTCTGTCCCTGATGAAGCTTCTTTCGCCAAAAAGAACGCAGGGATCAAGGTTGCCCTGAACTACACTCTCACTTCCAATACGGTCTATTGCGTCTTTAATTTCAATTCTCCAATCCAGCCCGAGCACATCGGCTCCCGATTGTTTAACGAGGCTTAACATAGCGTCTGAATTGAACGCAAAATAGATAATCGGAACCCTTGGGTCAGATTGATGCGTGCGGAGCTCTGAAATTATTTTCTTCACATACGGTAATGCATGCCTTTCAAAATCCTGTGGTGAGAGTATTCCTGCCCATGTGTCAAATATTTGGATAGCGTGCACACCCGCGTTAATTTGAGCCTTCAGATAACTTATCACCGTGACAGTGATCTTTTCCATGAGCGTTGCAAAAAGGCCTGGCGACTGATACATAATCCTTTTGGTTTGAAGAAAATTCTTGGAGCTGCCGCCTTCTATCATATAAGTCGCAAGGGTGAAGGGGGCCCCTGAAAACCCTATCAAGGGAACTGACAGCTCATTCACCAGAATTTTTATGATTTCCATGACAAAGGGGACGTCATTCTCAGCGTCGATAACCCTTAACTTTGACGCAGCAGATTCATCCCTCACCGGCGCGGAAAGTATGGGTCCTTTCGAATCCGAGAAGGTCAGGTTCATTCCCATAGGTTCCACTGGAATGAGAATATCGGAGAAAAGTATGGCCGCATCCACCTGCAGTCTCTCGACCGGCTGCAGTGTGACTTGGGCGGCAAGTTCCGGTGTCTTGCAAAGAGTCAGGAAATCAACCTTTGCCCTGATCTTCTGGTATTCTGGGAGGTATCTCCCAGCTTGCCTCATGAGCCATACAGGGGTGTAATCCACCGTCTGACCCGTGCATGCCTTAAGAAAGGTGTCTTTCATCTCGCTTCCTCTTTGATTTTCGCTTCTTGGTGCCTAATTGACTTTTTTGGCGTATATCCACAGAAAGGTTCTTCCTCGAGGTAGTCACCATGCATGGAATACGCTCTTGCCCGACAGCCACCACACACATTGATAAATTCACATGAGCCACATCTGCCCTTGTACTTTTTGAAATCCCTTAATTCTTTAAACAATTCAGAGTTTTCCCAGATCTCTTTAAAAGGCTGCTCTCGGACATTTCCGGCCGCCTTTGGAAAATAACTGCATGGCAAAACATTCCCATCCACATCAATTAAGCAGATAAGCTGTCCCGCTATACATCCCTTGGACCCACCAGTTGAGAACTTCAAAGAACGGCGTTTGTAGTTGGCTCCTTCCTCTTTAGACTTCTGAAGCACTATCCGATAGTAATGTGGTGCGCAGGTCGGCCTCACCAGCATATCCTGCTCCTCCTTCTCCATATGGTAGTGCCAATCCAGTATCTCTTCGTAGTCTTCCTTCGAGATGAGTTCGTTCATTATTTCTTCACCCCTGCCTGTGGGTACGATCATGAACATGTACCATGCGGTGGCGCCAAGATCCTTTGCGAGTTTATAGACCTTTGGTATCTCCTCCTGATTTCTTTTCGTAAAGGAGGAGTTAATAAGAAACTCGATGCCATGCTTTTTAAAAAGCTTAGCCGCATTGATGGTTCCAGCGAAAGCTCCCGCTTCATTCCTGAAGTCATCGTGCACGGCGTCTGTTGATCCATCAAGACTCAGAGAAACCATCCGTATTCCAGATGCCTTGATCTTTGCGCACAGAGAATCGGTGATGAGCGTGCCATTTGTCGCAAGACACATTCTGAGCCCTTTAGTGGTGCCGTAACTCGCGATATCAAATACATCTTCCCGCAGAAGAGGCTCACCGCCTGACAGCACTATGACGGGCTTTGCGTAAGTTGAAATGTCATCAATAATTCTAAATGCCTCCTCTAGAGGAAGGTCAGGATGCCCCTTTATTTCCATCTCGGACGACGAGCGGCAGTGCACACACCTAAGGTTACATCGCCTTGTTATTTCCCAAGCTATCCATTTTGGTTCACAATCCATAATCACCTCAACTCTTTTTTCATCAGATTTCAGTCAATCGTTCAAATTCTATCTGATTTCTCGAATTCCTCTGGAGAATCCGGAAGCATCGCTGCCTCATCTTCTGTGAAACGCCTTGCAATGTTGTTGCATTCCCAGAGACGATACTCAATAGATTTCAATAATTCATAAAATGTATCTGGGTTTAGTGCCGAGACCGCAACCCCATCGTATCTTGACAACACGCTCTCAGTTTCACTTTTCGATACCTTATCGATCTTATTAAAGACAATGAGTCTCTGCTTGTCTATCAAGTTTAGTTCTTTCAGTATGTTTGCAACAGACCCTATCTGCTGTTCATATCGCGAATTCGCCACGTCGACAAGATGGAGCAACAGATCGGCATCCTCGAGCTCCTCAAGGGTCGTCTTAAAAGCAGCCATTAAATCCTTTGGGAGATCTCTGATAAAGCCGACGGTATCGGTTATTATAATCTCTCGCTCCTTGGGGAAGCGCAGCCGTCTGCTTGCAGTATCAAGGGTGGCGAACATCTTGTCTTCCACAAGGGTGGTGCTGTTGGTCAAGGCGTTCAAGAGGGTTGATTTTCCTGCATTAGTATAGCCGATAATCGAGACAATAGGGATGCCCCGTTCCACCCTCTTATGTTTTCTCTGTCTGCGAGCTTCGCTCAATATCGTAAGTTCCTTTTCGAGACGTGCAATTTTGTCACGGATGCGACGCCTATCAATCTCTAATTTCATCTCACCGGGCCCTCTGCCGCCTATACCCCCCATGAGCCTTGACATTGCCGTTCCCTTGCCAGTCAGTCTGGGGAGGGTATACTTCAGTTGTGCCAGCTCAACTTGCACTTTCCCGTCACGACTATGTGCCCTTCTGGCAAATATGTCAAGTATGAGTTGCGCCCGGTCGATCACTTTCAGTTCCGTAGTCTCGGCAATTGCACGGATCTGGGAGGGGGTCAAGTCCTGGTCGAATATCAGCATGGTAGCGCCCTTATCCATTGCGTTAATAATGATCTCCTTGAGCTTGCCTTCCCCGAGGAGATACCGTGGATTAAGCTCCTTCAGCCTCTGTACAACCGTGTCCAGCACAACAACATCACTGGACAGGGCCAACTCTTTCAATTCCTCGACAGAATCCTCCAAGGCATACCTCGGCTTCGTCGAAACACTGACGAGGATCGCCCGCTCATTTCCATTCTTCCGGTCAAGAGTCCTTGACCTATCCATTTCGTCTTCCAGGGACGTGATAAACTGGGTAAAATCAAGGTCAAACCGGTAGAAGTCGGAGGATATCAATTTGTATTTCTCCTCTGATCCCAGAGGCATTAGATGTGCAGCATAGATATTAGCCGGCAGCCCATCCCTAATGCTTATGGCTGCAATCAGGTCAAGCCTCAGGAGCGAAAGGTCAGTGACATCCTCATTGCTGAGCGGTTCATCCTTGAGGTGCGTATGAAGAAATCTCAATCCCCTTAATGCACTTCTTCCGAGAGGATAGTCATCAAGCCCTGGGATGAAGACACTCCTTGCATCGCCAAGAATGACATGGGTTACTGAGCCGCTCCGAGCGACGAGGAGCCCGATCTGCTTGCGAAGCTGGAAAGAGAGTTCGGTAAGGTATCGCGCCAGCTCATGCGTGAGGACCCTGTCCGGAGAGACCCTCCTTCGATAGATTTTCTCAAGAGCGGCCAGATCGCTTTTTTTCAGTCCTGATGTATGTCCGTAAACGACGCCTATATGCTTATACCTCCCAGGTAATTGTAACAGAGAGAAATTTGTCTTGACAATAAAAATCCATTTGGTAAAGAATTCAAGTCAGTTTTGAAAAGTTATCCTACAACAACTTTTTTCTTAGGGAGGAGGTAGCCATGGGTTATTCGCAGGTCGCTCTTGAGGATAAGATTCTGGAGATGTATCCTGACATTGCCAAGTACGGCATATCAATCGGTCTCAGTTTCAATGAGGAAAAGAATGCGTGGATGGTAAAACTCAAAAAGGGTGCGCATGAGCTCACGACCCATCTTGAAAAAAAGGATGCCGACGATTGTATGAACAACGTTAAGTGTGTTTATCTCGGCGTCCAGGTCGGCCAGTTCATCAAGAACTTTGAGCATGGAAAATAGAAAGGTTAATTCTTATTTCAGACCCTTAGGCTTTCCGTAAAAGCCGAAGTCATCACCTTTGAGCCCCGTCATTGCAGTTCGCGGCCATTCTTGAGCAGAAAGTGGTTCCGGCCGCAGGCAGAATCATGTTTCTGCGGCATGAAGAAGGCGAGGGGGGATAGCACGGTATGACCATTGAAGTTACGCTGGGCCCTCTTCTATGCCCTACTCCACATGCTCGCGCTCACGTATGGTATCTGAAAGATAACAAATCTTCAATTTCCTCTGTGCAGCTATCGGCGAAATCTGCCTAAAGCCTGGACTGTCTTCATCCCGTAATGATCGGAGAAGAGAACTGAAAGAGCCATCGGCACTCATAATCGGACCTCGAATTCCATCTCTTTGTCTCCAAAAAGGAATCGTTTTCGCAACACCTCGACCTTTATTAAATCACCTTTTTTCTTGTAAAAGAGCTGTAACCTCACGTCATCAATGTTTTTTACCGGGACATCGTCGAGCGATAAAATGGTGTCTGCAACTTTCAACCCCGCCTTTTCTGAAGCACTTTGTGGAGGAAATCCCGCTATTTTCAATTTATCACCCTCTTCACTGAGCACGACCATGAGTTTGGGCGATTGTATCCCGCTGATAGGCTTCGGGAAGATAATGTAATCTCCGATTCCCTTCTCAACATCCACATCATTGAGGATTATCTTATAGTCGAAGCCATTTCTCCTGAACGTTCTCTTTGGAATACCCGAACCAAAGGTCAGATGCCCACTGCCGGCAAGAACAATCATCTGGTAGTCAGGATTCTTTTGCAAAAAATCATTCACCGACTCCGCCATCGTCTCATCCCAGAGGACTTGTGCTTGGAAGAAGTAATCGAAATTTTTTTCTTCGAATTCCTTATGGGTCTTAAAGACCTCCCGTAACCTCTCGCGGTAAGCCTCGTCAGAGAGATCCATCTCGGCAGGAATCTGTTTTCGTTCTTCCGGGGATAGTGAGTCAATACCGGTTCTCGCAACTTTTTCAGAAAGCTCAGTGGGTATGTTCAACGCAACAACTGGGATCTTCGCTTCCCTCGCAAAATCCAATATAGGTTTATAGAGGTTAAAATCAAAGCCCCACTTCTTAAAATACGCTGATTTTGTCAGAAATTCCCTTTCATCTGTACGGCCTTCAATATAATCATTGATGGCATTCTGGGACGGTCGCTGAAACATCTCCATCCCGATAGCGACACTCCCATTTTCTTTATGCATGGCCTTTATCACCTGAAGCTGTACCTCATGATTCGCCGGTCTATCATGAAACTCGCCAACATAGATTATTTTCTGTCCCCTTACAGCATCTATAACCTCTGAGAGGGTTTCGACAGTTGAAACATTAACGGCTGGCGCAAGGTTGCTCTGATCCACGGTTTGAGATGAAATTTCCTCCGTTTGTCCGACAAGGGGTAACAATGTGAAGAGAAACACCGTGAGAAGGCAATATCGGAGATTCACTCCTGAACTGACGAGCGTCCTGAAATTCATGACCGATCCCTTTGACCCGTCTTTAAGTTTCTTAACTCTTTTTGAATGGGCCACTCGGTGAGCGCAAACCAAACAAAGGCCCCTATATTGACAACCGGTATAAACAGCAAGACAATCTGCAGCCCAGAATAACCGGCCTTCCGAAAAATCAAAACCATGAGGGCTACCCAGACCATAAACCCTAAAAATGTGAAAAACCACATATTCCCCCCTTAAGCTTCTATGTTGCCCTTAAAATACGCGGCACAAATACCGTGTGCGAAATACAGTCTGACATGTGAGAGCTGTCCCTCCCTAAATCCACTTAACAATAGCCGGTCTCTTTGACGGAGGTTCAGGATAGATCTTTGGATATCCGAGAATTATGGGCCCGAATATCCGCTCATCTTCCTTCAACTCTAAGGCTTCGACTACTTCGCCATCCTCCGTAACCATCGAGCCGAGTCCTATCCAGCAACTTCCTAGACCCAGAGAAAATGCCGCCAGCATGATATTCTGACAGGCGAGGGGACATGAGTGGTCAGCATATCTGCCAGAGCCAATCACAAAAAGTATCACAGGAGCAGAATAATAAATAGGGTCTTCCAACTCCTCAAAACGCTTCCTTATCTGTTCGTATCGTGCAGGGTCGCTTTCCTTTACGAATTCGAAGATCTTTTTCGCATTTGGCGTGGCTGCCCTCAGAAGCTTCTTCTTAAGAATAGGGTCCTCGACGACAACAAACCGCCAAGGCTGGCTATTCATTGCTGAAGGGGCCTGATTGCCAGCCTCTATGATAGTGTTGATGATATCCATAGGAATATTCTTAGGCTCATATGATCTGACTGAACGTCTTTCTTTTATCGCATGGAGTATTTGGTTCATTGCTATCCTCCTGTCTGGTTCTTTCATAGAACTTTATCACAATCCCTCTACGTTGTGAAAATTTTTCTCTGTGCACTGCGTAAATACTAATGATTTGTTGATCCTTTAAATAGCAGGCCCGACCATCTCATGAGGTTTCCCATGCGGCGAGCATCTGACAGACGCCTAGCAGCCATTGTATCGGTTAAGGGATACAAGACAATTTGCTGAAAATTGTTTTAAGATGTAGTTAATGACCGATCTGAAAAATAGATTGAATCCAGCTCAGTTTCAGGCGGTGACCTCAATCAATGGGCCAATCTTGGTCATTGCGGGAGCCGGGAGCGGCAAGACCAGAGTCATCGAATACCGGGTGTTGCACCTTGTGCAGAACAATATTAGTCCTGAGTCTATCTTGCTCTTGACTTTTACAAGAAAGGCGGCCCGTGAGATGATCTCAAGGGCATCGACACATGATCCCCAATGCAAGAATGTCGAGGGTGGCACCTTTCACTCCTTCGCCTTTAGGGTGCTTAAGAGGTTTGCCGCGGCGATAGATCTTCCGGAGTCTTTTTTTGTCCTCGATGAGGGCGATGCAGAGGAGGCAATTCACCGATGCTGCACTAGGATGGGGCTCTACGACAGAGAAAAGAGGTTCCCCAAAAAAGATACCTTGAGATCCATCATCAGCATGTCCACGAATAAGGGCATATCAATAGGGGAAATCATAAAGAAAGAGTACCCGCACTTCATTGAGTATATTACGGATATCCAGGATCTTACGGAGGCATATGTAGCGTATAAGGTTAACAAGAGCTATCTGGACTATGATGATCTGCTGGTCTATCTGAGGATTCTCATTGAAAATCAGGATATAAGAAGCCGGCTTTCTCATAAGTACAAATTCATAATGGTCGACGAGTATCAGGACACGAACAAACTGCAGGGAGATATCGCATATTTTTTGGCGAAAGATCATAAAAACATAATGGTGGTTGGTGATGATGCGCAAAGCATCTATGGATTCAGGGGAGCTTATCATGAAAATATCATGGATTTTCCCAAGAGTTTTCCTGAGTGCACTATCATCAAATTAGAGGAAAATTACCGGAGTACCCAGTCCATTCTTAATATTGCAAACGCAATCTTGGAAAATATGAAAAACAAGTACTCAAAGTGTCTCGTATCTTCAAAAAAGCAACTTGGAGAGAGACCAAGGCTACTGTATTTCAAAGACGCTTACGAAGAGGCTGACTGGGTAGCAGAGGAGGTAAAGCGACAGAGAGATGAGGGCGTCCCGTTGAGCCATCAATGTATATTGTTTCGGTCGTTATACCTCTCAATTCCTCTTCAGTCTGAACTCAGCAAAAGAAACATTCCCTATGAAACCTATGGCGGCCTCAAATTTTATGAGACGGCCCACGTAAAGGATGCTATGTCACATCTCAAGATTGTTGCTAACCCTAAAGACGAACTTGCATGGAACAGAGTCCTGACTCTCATTGAGCGAATCGGGCCAAAGACTGCAGACAGGATTGTGGGTGAGGTTCTTCAAAGCCCTTCTTTTGGGGGTATCATAGACGGTGTTTTTGCCACTTATGCCAAGAATCATAGATATTCGGAGGGCATCGTAAATCTTCAGGAAATGCTGAGGAAAAGTCACGACGAAACAAGGCCTGTAGGAGATATATTTGAAGTTGTGCTTGAGTATTATACCCCTATGCTGAAGAATAAATTTGATGACTGGCATTTGAGGCTCAATGATTTGGAAGCATTGCGGCAAATATCTGCTCGGTACCATTCGGTAAATGATCTTTTAGAGGATTTCGCCATAGAACCGCCGGAAAGAGGGGTATGGCGCGTTCAACCTGAAACAAAGGAGGAGGAAAAGCCCCTTATCCTTTCGACAATACACTCGGCTAAGGGACTGGAATGGGAGTCGGTATTTATCGTTGGTCTTGTTGATGGGATTTTACCCGTTTCTTTCGCATTAGACAGCGATGATGACATTGAAGAGGAGCAACGTTTATTTTACGTCGGGGTTACTAGGGCCAAGAACCGTCTTTTTTTCACATTGCATCATGAAGGCAATAGGGGTGGCATTAGTCAGTTCAATAAGATATCCAGATTTGTGGATGTCCCGAATGTGATGTCAAAGTTGGAGATGAATGATGAACTTACTTACAGAAAGAGAGAGGTTCCTCAGGGAGATGTCGAAAAAATGAGTCTTATCTATGATAAAAAGTCCCTGCTGGAAAGAATACTTAGCTTTTACTCCCGTTAGGATGGAATGTACCAGAGGTTAAATAGCCTTCATTATCCCCATAACGAAGCTGTCTCTTGCTGCGAATATGTTTTTAGCCCCGGTTTATTTAGATGATCGAGCGTCTTTTCGCAGCGATATGAGTGAAGACACGTTTTTCTTGAGGCGGATTTGCTCTGCGACGAGCATAACAGGCCAAATTTAAAAGAGATATTGTAAAATAAACAGCATCTTCAGATTAATGTGGATAGGATGTTATGAGAAAGTATTGCATTGTCACTTTTGGCTGTCAAATGAATGTCCATGACTCGGAAAAGATTTCGGGCATTCTAAAAGCAGAAGGGTGCATACAAACCGATGACCCTCGAAATGCCGATATCGTGATTTTTAATACTTGCAGCATCAGACAAAAGGCCGAACAAAAATTTTACAGTGAGCTCGGAAGAATGAAGGCTCTCAAGAAAAAAAAACCTGAATTGCAAATAACGGTGGCCGGCTGCATCGCCCAACAGGAAGGTCGTAATTTATTAAAAAGGGCTTCTTTTGTCGACAATATTATTGGACCGCAAAATATCCATATGTTAAGCGCCACATTAAGTAAAATATCTGATGTTATTGCGATACAAGACAACCATGATATCACTGAAGTGCAGCTTCCCGTCTCAAGGAGCGATGGGTCAAGGGCATGGATAAATATTATGTACGGCTGCGATAATTTCTGCAGTTACTGCGTAGTGCCCTACACCAGAGGGCGTGAGAAGAGTAGGGTGAGCCAAAGTATCATCGCTGAGGTAACAATACTCTCAAAGCAGGGCTATAAGGAGATAACCCTTCTTGGGCAGAATGTGAATTCATATAGGAGTGATTTGGATTTCAACGGTCTGTTGAGACAACTCAATGAAGTCAATGGCCTACGAAGGATCCGCTTCCTCACCTCACATCCAAAAGACCTGTCGGATGAATTGATAGATGAGATCAAGAGCCTCGAGAAAGTCTGTGAGCATATTCACCTACCACTACAATCAGGCTCAACAAAAATCCTATCGCTTATGAACAGAAAGTACACATTTGAAGAATACCTCAATAAAATTCATAAACTAAGGATGGCAATACCAACTATAGCAATAACATCAGATATTATTTCAGGCTTCCCTCAAGAATCGGATGAGGATCATAAGTTTACCCTTCACGCATTGGAGCAAATACAATTTGATGGCATATTCGCATTTAAATATTCTCCGAGACCAAACACCTTGGCCGCTGTGATGGACGGCCAGGTGGATGAAGCCGTCAAAGCCGACAGATTGCACCAAATATTCTCCATTCAAGATTTGATAACAGAAACAAAGAATAAGGAATTAGAGGGAACTCTTCAAGAAGTCCTTATTGAGGGAGAAAGTCAAGACAAGCCGGGCTACCATGTTGGGAAAACGAGAACAAATAAGATCGTCATCATTCCATCGACTTATCCGATGACGAAGGGGGATCTTGTCACCATTAGGATAGCGAGGGCAGCCCGTCATTCACTTGAAGGAGCGCCTCCAAATTGAAAGTGTCTGTTTTAACACTAGGTTGCAGAACAAACCAAGCAGAAAGCCTGCACATCGAGAATTCGTTATGCCAGGCTGGTCACCAAATGGTCGATTTATCTGACAACCCGGATATCTGTATTATCAATTCCTGTTCGGTGACCGCCAAGGCAGACAATCAATCGCGTCAACTGATAAGAAGAGCTTTAACAAAAGATGCCAAGATTTTTATAACGGGCTGCTACGCTCAGCTAAACGAGCAACAAATAAAAGAGCTTGCCCCCGATACCACGGTTGTGTCCAACGCGGATAAATACCATCTTATCAGTGAGATTAATGCTCTGTCTTCAACTACTACTGTATCTTCTAAAAAAGTTAAGCATCACAGGCCTATCATAAAGGTGCAAGATGGGTGCAATTATGCCTGCAGCTATTGCGTCATTCCTCAGGCAAGGGGCAGATCAAAGAGCACATCCATCGATGAAGTAGTGCGCACTGTCTCCCATTATCATTACCAAGGCTATCAGGAAGTTGTGTTGAGCGGCATTCACCTAGGAACCTATGGACTAGATCTCAACCCAAAGAAAAAACTCTCCGATCTTCTAAAGGAAGTTCTGCGCGCAACCTCAGTGCCAAGAATACGTATAAGTTCTATAGAACTCAAAGAGATAGACAATGAGTTGCTCGATCTAATGTCTGACAATCGCATATGCCATCATCTTCATGTCCCTTTGCAGAGTGGCGATGATGAAATCCTCAAACTAATGAACAGGACCTACACGGTCAAGGAGTATAGGACTCGAATCGATACGATTCTGAGCACCTTATCTGATCCTGGCCTTGGAACAGATGTTTTAGTGGGCTTTCCAGGAGAGTCTGAAAAGAAATTCAGAAATACACAGATGCTCCTGGAGAATTATCCTTTCACTTATATCCATGTTTTCCCTTTTTCACCAAGGCCTCGCACGCAGGCTACGCTCCTCGCCAACACGGTCCGCGATGAAGTCAAAAGAGAAAGAGTCGCTGTCCTAAGTAGGCTAAGTCTCGACAAGAAAAACATCTTCATAGGCAAAAATATTGGTAAGACATTTGATGTCATTGCGGAGACCCAAGCAAGTCATGGCCTCACCGGCACCTCCCGCAATTACATCAAGGTCAGCATTGAAAGCGGGACACCCATACTTCCGGGAATGCTTGTTGATATACGCTTAAAAGCCATTAAAAGCGGGGTAGGCATCGGAGTTCCAACAAATAAATCCAAACCCTCTCACCTATAACCCTTTTTTACATGCCTATAAGTTGTACATATCCGAGGGAATCTAAAAAGGACACCAAAGTGACTTAGGTCGCAACCAGATTTGTAACAAGTTCTTAACAATTCCTGTTTAATTTAAGTGTCCGATAAGATATATTATGTAAAGTTTTATAACGTGAAAGCAATGCATCATTTCTCATTTGTCATTTATGGTTTCGAAATGATATAGTTATGCATTCATTTTGCCCTGTTCCCTTGTTGGCAGAAGGAGGATCCATATGAAATTTTCTAAAATGTTCATTCCGACGATAAGAGAAATCCCATCGGATATTGACGCTGTTTGTCATCGCTTGATGATTAGAGCGGGTTATGTTAGGCAATTGGCCTCAGGTTTATTCGTTTTTTTGCCCTTGGGATGGAGAGTTTTGAATAGAATCAACAGAATACTTGAGGAGGAGATGGAAAGGATTGGCGCTCAGGAGATCACTATGCCTATATTGCACCCAGCTGAGATATGGCAGCAGACAGGTCGGTGGTATGCGATAAAGGAGGAAATGTTCCGACTGAAGGACAGAACAGGCAGGGATATGTGCCTCGGCATGACTCATGAGGAGATCATGACGTGGCTCGCCAAGGAGATTCGTTCATATAGGCAACTGCCGCAGATATGGTACCAGATTCAGACTAAGTTGAGGGATGAGGCACGACCAAGAAGCGGGGTTCTGAGGACAAGAGAATTCATTATGAAGGACAGTTACAGTTTTGACGTTGATGAGGATGGACTCGAAAAGAGTTACGCCCTTCACGCGGCGGCTTATCATAGAATTTTCGAGAGATGCGGTCTGAGATTCTATCAGGTTGAGTCTGACCCGGGGATGATGGGTGGTGGAACAGCGCACGAATTTATGGCTCCTAGTCCGGCAGGCGAAGATAGAGTGATATTGTGTCCGACATGCCATTATATTGCGAACATTGAAATCGCAAAAACCGTTTCGCGACCTAGAGAAGATCGCGGTGAAGAAATGCAGGGAATATATACTCCCGGCAAGAGAACGGTGAGTGAAGTGGCTGATTTCTTGAGTGTCGAAGCGGACCATTTTATCAAGAGTATTTTGGTCATTTCATCTGAGGGCCCTACCCTTATTTTGATCCGTGGGGATCAGGAATTACACGAAAAGAAACTTTCAAAAATTCTTGGACCTCACCGGATAGCTCAAAAGGAAGAGGTTTTATCAATTCTCGGCATTGAAGCAGGCTTTATCGGACCTCAGGGTAGAACTATGCGCATTCTATCTGATTTGTCCCTTAGTGTGGGTTCCTATATATCAGGAGCCAATAAGATAGACTATCACATGAGGGGTATTAAGGCGGGAATCCATTTTAATCCGGAATGGCATGATCTGCATATCGCAAGAGAAGGGGATCTATGTCATAAGTGCAATAGCGGCATAAGAATAGAGAAGGCAATTGAGATTGGAAACATATTCAAATTAGGTACGAAATACTCTGAGCCTCTCGGTGCCGTCTTTCTTGATAAAGGTGGTCGTGAGAGGCCCCTGATTATGGGTAGTTATGGTATAGGTCCGGCAAGGATCGCAGCTTCAGCAATAGAACAGAACTATGACAAGGACGGAATCTTATGGCCTAAGAGCATATCGCCTTTTGACGTGGAAATAATCCCCATCAATATCACTGACAAGAAGACGACCGAGATCTCTGAGATTCTTTATAGGGGGTTACTAAGTGAAGGGTTGGAGGTGCTATATGATGACAGGGACGAAAGGCCGGGAGTTAAATTCAAAGACGCAGACCTTATTGGCATTCCTTTACATATAGTGATTGGCGAGAAGTCTATCAAAGAGGGTGTCATCGAGATAAAAAAACGCCGTACCAGAGAGCACGTTAAATCACCCATCGAACTTGGTCTCACTGAGGTGATCAGAGTTTATCAGGAATGTGAATAAATGAGCGGTCGAATGCCCCGAGCAGTCATTGACGTTGGGACAAATACCGTCAGGCTGTTGATCGGGCGCATTGAAAATCAGAAAGTGGTACGGCTTGCCTTCCGTCGAATCATCACCAGACTCGGTTCAAAGATTAACGAGACTTCGGAATTATCGGAAGATAGTATAGGCATCACAATAAGTTATATGGCTGCATTTAAAGTCGTTTGTGATGATTATAACGTGTGTCACCTTATGGCCATCGGAACAAGTGCCCTAAGAGAAGCGAGTAACGGAGCAGCATTCGTCAACATGGTCTTAGAAGCAACCGGAATACCCATAAAGATTGTATCAGGAGAGGAAGAAGCCGAGTTGACTTTGAGGGGTATTTTGAGTGGCATGCAAAGCGATGAAAAAATTGCGTCGTGCCCTTCCCTTCTCGTTGATATAGGAGGTGGGAGTACCGAGTGGATTTTATCCGATGTCACAAATACTTTTGGCAGCATCTCTATGGGAGTCCTAAAACTTTTCGAAAATTTTATCCGCCATGATCCTCCTCAATCAAACGAGTTGCAAACGATGAAAGATTATGTGATGATTAGGCTATGTGGACTAGCTTCTGCTGCAGATTCCTATTCCACGTTAAATCTTATCGTTACTGGTGGATCGGCTACCACATTAGCATCGATAGATATGAGCCTTGACCATTATTCAGGAGACCTGATACACCTACACAAGATTAAGCTGTCAAGGGTTAAAGCAATCTATGACAAATTGATTTCTCTGCCTCTGGATGCTCGGAGAAAGACAATGGGGTTGGAATCGGAAAGGGCAGATGTTATAATACCTGGGATTCTCATACTCATCGCAATCATGGAAATGCTCCATCTTGAGGAAATGACAGTGAGCGATTATGGGCTTTTGGAAGGAGCCCTTCTGACTCCTGCATTGTGGCTGCCAGGTATGTTAAAATGAGCATCATGAAGAAGGTATTTGAAAGGCCCGATAGCCTCAAGAAGGCTCCATTTCGTTATTGTTCTGGCTGTGGACACAGTCTTATCCATAGGCTGATCGCAGAGGTCATAGATAAACTCGGTATCCGCGAGAAAACGATCGGCGTAGCCCCTGTGGGATGCGCTGTATTTGCCTATGATTATTTCAATTTTGACATGATAGAGGTTGCCCACGGAAGGGCGCCTGCTGCTTTAAGTGCGATGAAACGCATTCTCCCTGACCGGGTGCTTTTTTCCTACCAGGGTGATGGGGACCTTGCTGCAATAGGGACCACAGAGATCATCCACGCTGCTAATAGGGGTGAAAATATTTCGGTTTTTTTTGTCAATAATGCTACCTATGGCATGACTGGCGGGCAAATGGCACCAACCACTTTAGCTGGACAAAGGACCACGACAACAGTAAGGGGAAGGGATACGAAGACAACGGGCTATCCGTTGCATGTTGTCGAGATGCTTTCGTCCATGGATGGTGTTTCCCTTCTCGCAAGAACGTCGGTCGATTCATTTAAAAATGTATTGGAAACCAAATTATTGATAGAGAAATCCTTTAGATACCAAATGGAAGATAAGGGTTTTAGTCTGATAGAAATATTATCTCCATGTCCCACCGATTGGTGGAAGACTCCTGAACAGGCTGTCAATTGGTTGAGATCAGAAATGATGGACGTGTACAAGCTTGGCATATTCAGAGATAGAGCCGATCTTTAGGGACCTACTGTCAAGCCTGACAGAGGATTACGGAGAGTAATCCGGAAGAACAGAGGTGCGGCGAGATCACTTGATTTCCGGACTGCGCATTGTGCGTTCGCCTTTTTCGCAGGCTGTTCCCCGGGTGTCGCCTCCAGTTAGAAGTTACGATATTAGAGCATTATGGAAAACCGAGTACTTATAGCAGGCTCTGGGGGTCAGGGAATTCTGTTTCTGGGAAAACTCTTGGCCTATGCCGCAATGTTTGAAGGCAAAGAGGTGACTTGGTTTCCATCATATGGCGCTGAAATGAGGGGAGGAACCGCAAATTGTACTGTCATCGTTTCAGATGAAATGATAGGTTCCCCCGTTGTGGGAAATCCAGATATTTTGATAGCCATGAATGAAGCATCCATCATACTCTTTTCGGAAAGGGTCGCTTCCGGAGGTTTGCTGATTCATGATTCTTTAATCAAAACCAGAGTGACTCGAGGGGATATCAGAATTGTCTCCGTTCCCGCAATTGAACTTTCAGGCTCATTGAACAATACGAAATTAGCTAACATGGTCATCCTAGGGGCTCTGATAGCAGCAAGCCCTCTTGTTAGTATCGAGTCTGTGTTTAAGGCTGTTGAAGAGACTACGCCAGCTCACAGAAGAGATTCTGTCGGAGTAAACAAAGAAATCATTTTGAAAGGATACAAGCTACTTGAAGATAAGAAAGGCGAGGATATCTGATATACGAGACATCCAAAAATTAGTAAATGAATTTGCGAAAAAAGAGGCAATGCTTCCTCGTGCACTCAACGAGCTTTATGAGGGTATCAGGGATTTCTTCGTCGCCGACGAGAACGGAATTCACGGTGTGTGCGCCCTTCACATCCTATGGGAAGATCTTGCGGAGATAAGGTCTCTTGCAGTAAGAGACCAGTACCGGGGACGGGGTTTTGGGAAGGCTTTGATTGAAAAATGCATGGAGGAGGCGAGAGAACTCGGCGTAAAAAAAGTTTTCGCTCTCACCTACCAGGTCGATTTTTTTCATAAATTTGGGTTTAAAGAGATTGATAAGAACAAGCTTCCTCAAAAAATATGGGGTGATTGTCTCAAATGTCCTAAATTCCCTGAATGCGATGAGCATGCGGTTATGGTGCATTTGTAAGCTGTATCTTGATTTCCGCATGAAGCCTCAATTCGTCTAGATGTTTTTTTAGCTGCTCATTGGTCTCTTTCTCTATTAGGTATTTTTCTATATCATCTTTTACTGCGTCAAACTCCTGTCCCCTGAATTCATCTGCATGACTTACGTAAAAGGCCTTTATCTCATTGTCTTTAATCAGAATCATTGATCTGATTTTTATATTAATATACTCCTTGACAAGTTCATCGTCGGAGGGGCCTTCGAGCCTTATTTTGTTTGCCTCTTTCAGGAGTAACAGGCGATTGATCATGGAATTTATGATCTCTTCCGCTGTGATACTCGGTGACTGTTCTTTCATTGTCTTGTAGGTTTCTTCAAATTCTGAAAGGGTAATAGCCCTATCGTCTACAAATGCAACCACCCTATCTAGTATGGCCGCGTCGCAACAGTAAGTGTATGTTATACAGACTAAAAGACACACCATGTGACAAATTGAGTAAACCATAACATCCTTGACCTTGAAATCCAACGCAATATTCTTAAAACGCATGGCCGATACTGAAATGGAATGTACCTTTGCTTTCTCCATAATCCCTATTCAACTTGACGCCATAATCGATCCTCAATGGGCCAACAGGGGTAAAGTATCGCAAGCCCAGACCGGTGGTAAATTTAATCTGTCGAAGCTCCACCTCGTTAAGTTTCTGCCACACGTTTCCCATGTCAAGAAAGTTAACAATGCCAAATCCCTTTCCAACATCTGTGCGCACTTCAATGTTCCCCATCGCAAACGCATTGCCACCGGTGGGGTTTCCATCGGATCCCTGCGGCCCAAGGGAGTCTTCCTTATACCCTCTCACTGTGGTACCACCTCCCAAGAAAAACCTTTCCACAATAGGCAATTCATCAGTGCCATTATAACCTTGGGCCAGTCCACCCCGCACCGAGACCGCTAACACCATAATGTTGTTTAGGCCCAGATATTTACTCGCACTCACTGTGAGCTTTACGAAGTCCGATTGAGAGAAAAAGATTTTAGAGGTAACCTTGAGCGCCACCCCCGCCAGCTCTCCTGCTCTTGGAGTGAAGGCATTATCCCTATTATCATATATGAGGCCTCCCCTTAAGCCGCTTATGATGAGGGTGCCGGTATCTTCCTTGCTTAGTACCACGTCAGGTTGTACGTTGTAGGTATTGACTACCGAAAATTCATAAAATAACTCAGCTTTTATTTTTTTCGTTAAATTTGTTTCTGTTCCAAGATTTGCTGAATATCTTGTAAGTTTATAGAGTACTTCTCCGGTATCGAAATTTAGTTCCTTCTTGTTTTCAAAGAGGAAAAAAGCCTTTAATGGAACATCCTTGGGTAAGAACCATGGGTCAACATAGGAGAGTATTACGCGTTGATCCAACGTGGAAAGCTCAGTTCTAAAGGAAGCTTGTCTACCCACCCCCCAGAGATTCTTATAGTTTATGTCGAAAAAGCCTCTGAACTTATCAAAGTCTCCGTATCCCACACCAAATTCCACAGCACCGGCATCTGACTCCTTTAGACGGTAAATGATGTCCCGTTGGTTATTAACCCGATCATCAGCGACGATTTCGACGTCGCTGAACAATCCCGTCCTAAGCAGCTTGCCTCGCTCTTCATAGAGAAGATTGTAGTCAAATGGCGCTCCTTCCTTATGGAGAAATTCCCTTGTAATCACAAACCGTTTCGTTTTGTAGTTGCCCACGATAATATTTTGTCCAAAGAAGGTCCTGTCACCTTCCTGAACGTTAAAAATAATGTTGGCTGCTGAGTCTCGCATCTCACTTTCAAAGCTCACACGAGCATCCAAGAATCCGCGCTTCTGATAAAGATCGAGTATCCTTTTCTTGGCATTCAGGATGTCTATTTCATTATGAGGATCCCCTTTTTTAATTCGCGCTAACATAAGCAACGTTTCTTCCGAAATCGTTTTATTGTTATTGATGGTGACCTTTTCAATTTTCACCTGTGTTTGTTCAGTTATATCATAAAGAATCGATACTAGTTTATCTCCAACCTTAACTTCAGCATCCGGGATTGCTACCGACAAATATCCTAGGGCCTGATAAAATTCTATGAGCGCGTCTTTATCAGTTTCTAGATAATCTGGATTATACAGCTCCCCCGCCTTCAACGCGAGCGTTTCCATCAACCTATCTTGCGGCAAGGATGTGCCGATAAATCTCACAGAGCCTATTTTAAGTTGATCCCCTTCGCTTACAGAGAATTCCAGAGATATTTCATCTGCCACAGTTTTGACATGAGGGACAATC
>JBKQMP010000226.1:0-59440 GCA_052146665.1 Dissulfurispiraceae bacterium | reverse complement strand
TCCCAAAGTTTTCCCATTTCTGGACACGTATATCGTAGTATCATCACCCCTCCAGTCTATATTTTCAATAATCGCTCAATCTTAATTAATTCTTCGCTTATTCTTCCAATACCAAGTAATTTACCATCAGGACCTTTGAGTTTCACAAATTTTCTTTTTTGTGACATATTTTCAGGCTCCTCTTCAATTTTATTCGTTAGCCAAAGTGAAGGATAAGATAACGGGTTCCCATTTCTTGCCCGTACGAAATCGTCCGCGTTCAGAAGCACCTCAGGAAAATGTCCCAGTGCTGAATCGATAGAGTACAATGCTTGGCTTTTATGGACTAATTCATCCGTTGAGGAGGCATTTTCGATGGTGAAACTGCCAATTCTTGTTCGCACCAGTTTTGTTATATGTGCACCCACGCCCAGGGCATTGCCTATGTCATTACAGAGTGAACGCATATAAGTGCCCTTTGAACACGACACTCTTAAGGTAACAAAAGGGGGTGAAATATCCAACAACTCTATTGACCGGATGGTCACCTTTCTCGGTTTTCTCTCAACTTCAATACCTTTCCTCGCAAACACATAGAGTGGTTTCCCTGAAACCTTAACGGCAGAATGCATTGGAGGAATTTGTTCAATCTCTCCAACAAAATGCTTAATTGCCTCGCAGATCTCTTTTCTGTCGATGGTAAAGTCAGTAACTCTCTGGAGTATTCGGCCTTCAGTATCATAGGTATCCGTACGCTCCCCAAGTTTAGCAGTCAGTATATATTCTTTATCCATATCGGAGAGGAACCGCGCAATCTTCGTTGCCTCATTGAGAAATACGAGTAGCACACCGGTTGCGATGGGGTCAAGAGTCCCGGCGTGGCCCGCCTTTCTCACTTGAAAGTATCTCTTGACGGTCGTAACAACATCGTGTGATGTAACCCCACAGTCCTTATAGACATTTACTACTATGTTCATAGCTTGACCTTGCCGAACCCTTTTAGTTCAATCATTACAGCGAAAGAGTATTCAACTGGTGTGGTGGCGCTTCCTGGTTTTCTTTCGAAGGATGCCTCGACTCCCCAGCATTTCTCATTGTATATAGTCTTTATGGAAGCGTTCCTCAAACCACTGCCCGTTGGATTGCCTGATGCGTCGTACCAGGCAGATACATTTAATGACCAATCTTTCATCAGGAAAGTGTTCAACCCCATAGTGTAAAAATTTATGTTGTTTTGAGTATCATACCTTTCCCCGAGAGACAGTGTTGTCTTTTCTGCTAGTTTTACGGTGATTTCAGAGTTCGCTGTATCTGTCGTGCCTTTTCTGAAATCATATGTAACATCCAGTCTTAAAGTAAACGGGCCAGTTATGGAAGCCTCCAGTTCTGTTGGACCTAACCCTTGGTAGAGGACGTTATCTGTCAGTCCTATTTGACCCAAGGCCTGATCTGTGACTTCTGAAGTCAGGGCATATGGCTGAGTTAAGCGGGTTGCAATGGTAAAGTTTTTGAAAGCCAGACTGTTCAGGAGGGAGAACTGGAACTGTGAGGCTTGGTTAAACACTTCTGTTGAATCAAGAGTAGGCAGTGTCTTGGTGTTTGGGATGAATATATATTGCAGGGACGGTTCAATGATGTGTGTGAAGTCTGGATACTCTTTAAAAAACCGCATCAGGGCATTTGCTGTATATTGAAAAGTTTCCCAGTGGGGTGTAGAACTGGTGGTTGTTGTATTCTGTAGATTATAGGCGGCCTCCCTCAGTGAGAGAGACTGAAAAACCTGTATCGCGTCACCAAAGGAATAAGACAAGGTGGGATTTATGAAGAGCCTTTGTCCCTCGGGTTCGTGATCGTTATAAAAATTAGAAACTGCTGAAGACAAAGTGAAAATTAAGGGGCCGACTTTGGTGGGATTAATGACATATCCTAATTCTGGCAGCAGTTGCTCGACTTGAGCGTCTTTGGTCTGCAAATCTATCCAGTACTGACCCAGCAGGTAGAGTCGTGAATTTGTCAAAGGCAACGAGAGTTCTCCTGATGATTGGAGAAAACGGTTGATCTCTAAGAATTCAGGGAACCGCTTCAGTCTCATATCGGGAACCGCTCCATATTCTGTATAAAGATCTATATTGTTTATATAATTAATATCTAGAAACGCCTTTATGTCCCCCCATTGTTCTTTTTCTGTTACCTTGGCCAGCACAAAATCCTCTCTAAGTTGTGTATCAAATAAGTGATAGACATACCACTGGTTCACGCCCTGAGGATTTTTATATCGATACTCCAAACCTTCTGCGATCCCCCGCTTGCTATAATAATCGAGATAAAAAGTCGCATCCTTATCGTCATCTATTGCCCAAAAAAATGCCGGACTGAACTCGAATCCTTTTTCCGTGCTGTTCCCAATGATGGGAGGGAGAAAGCCCGTCTGACGCTCATTATCGAGGGATGTCCATAAATAAGGTGTGTAAAGGACAGGCAAGTCTTGTATTCGATAAACGACATTTTTTGCGGTTATCTTTTCCCCCAGGGTTATGTTTACATCCTCTCCCTTAAAACACCAGTCAGGGTTCTCCAGTCCTGCGAGATTTTTTGGGTACTCTGCTGAAAAAAAAGATTCTATGGGAGTCTTCTGCATGAAAGCCTCCTTGGTGAGATAAGGTTTAGAGTCGCACGTGGTAAAGGTTGCCTTTTCCGCGTAATAATGGTCTTCTTCAATTTTCTCAATGTGGTTGCCTGTAATCCAATAATTGTCTTTCTTGAAAAGAATTATGGCATTGTGCAGAGTGCCTGTCTTGGAATCGAGGTTCAATTCAGCCTGTTCAGCCTTTATTACGGCATCAGTATCCTCATACACGACATGTCCTGTCGCCTCTATGTCTGATGTTGCTCGATAAAAAATTACCTTGTCTGCCTGTATCACGGCCCTATCCTTTTCGATCCTCACATTTCCGGTTCCCACGAATTTATCATCCTCTTTGAAATGTTCAAGGTGATCAGCAGTAATCGTCATCGCCGTCACCAAGTGAGGATCAAGGAGTAGCGACAGTGAGCAAAGCAGAGATAGACAGAAGAACATTGAGAGGAATGCCCATTTTCTATTCCACGTATCGTAGAGGATCCCCGTTATTCTCGCAATCACAGTGTCTCCCTCAAACTCCCGAGGATCGCTTTCTCACCGAAAAACTCCTTTGCTTCCCCGATGGTGTAAAAAGATCCGGTGATTAAAATGAGTGGTGAGTGATGAGGAATGAGGGATGAGTAAATATCTAGTGCCTGTTTAATAGCACATTTGATGGTTGACGCAGAATGAATATTAGTATAGCCCAGAGCTGAGGCATATTCAAAAAGTTTCTGAGGCGGCGAAGATCTGCTGTAGTTGGGCGCGGTGAAGATTGTCTCTGAAGCAACAGAAAGCAAAGGCCTCAGCAGACCGGATATGTCCTTATCCGACATAATGCCTACAATGAGAATAATTTTGTAATTAAGCAGGTATTTTTTCACAAATTCTGATAATGCGACAGCTGCATCGGGGTTGTGGGCACCGTCGATGATGATAAAAGGGTTAGTGCTTATTATTTCCAGCCTGCCTTGCCAACTGGTTGTGGCAAGTCCATTTCTCACTGCCTCAGCTGACATGGTACCTTTGACATGTAGTTCTGACTTCTGGCGTTTTGCCATGCGCCCTTTTTCTGTTGCGACCCCTGTTGCCTTTATTGCGACACACGCATTGGAAAGCTGGTGTTCACCTGCCAGCGGCGTAAAGAGATTTCTAAAAATGTCCACGCCATTTGCATAATCAAAGGTAATTCCACGGAGCTCAGATGACTTTAACACACCAGTAAAGTCTTTCCCATAAATAGACAGGTCAGATGACTTTTCTAGGGCAGTGCTGCGTATTACCTTCTCGGCTTCCTGTTCCTGTGACGCGCAAACAACCGGAATTCCCTCCTTTATAATGCCCGCCTTTTCCTTTGCAATGTCTGCCAGATCGTGGCCCAAAAATTCTCGGTGGTCATGACTTATCCTTGTAATAACAGAAGCCTTAGGACTGATGACATTTGTTGCGTCAAGTCTTCCGCCCATTCCAACCTCTATCACTGCCCAATCAACGCCCTTCCTGAAAAAATAGAGAAAAGTCGCGGCAGTCACTACTTCGAAAAAGGTAGGATTAGGGATCTGTGGCTTCATTGCAGAGAACAGAGCATTCTGCGACTGGATCGCGGATCGTATTTCATCAATAAGAGCTACCACTTCTGGTTCTGTAATCTGTTGATTGTTAATCCGAATCCTTTCAGTAAAGCTCACCAGATGAGGGGAAGTAAAAAGACCGACCTTAAAACCCATAGCCGCCAGGATAGAAGCAATCATTGCGGAGACCGAACCCTTTCCGTTAGTTCCCGCAACATGGATGGTAGAAAAGTTCTCCTGCGGATTGTCAAAGTGGGCTAAGAGAGTTTTTACGTTATCGAGTCCGAGCTTGATCCCATGTTTCTGGAGACCATAGAGGTAGTTTATCACATCATGATAACTCATCGATTAGAGGAAAGGGCATGAGGTGTTCCATCAGTTTATAGATGGTAATTTTTAACTCCTTCCGGTCAATGACAAGGTCTATCATTCCATGTTCGAGGAGAAATTCTGCCCTCTGGAAATTTTCTGGCAGCAGCTGCTTTATTGTCTGTTCAATCACCCGAGGACCGGCAAACCCTATTAGGCTTTTAGGTTCTGCAATGATGATATCGCCCAGCATTGCGAAGCTAGCAGTTACACCGCCGAATGTGGGATCTGCAAGAACAGAAATATATAAGGTATTGGATTCTTTCAGCTTTGCAATGGATGCTGAAATCTTTGCCATTTGCATCAGAGACAGCATGCCTTCTTGCATACGTGCGCCGCCGGAAGATGAGACCGTTAACAGTGGTACCCCTTTTTCTAAAGCTCTTTCAGCGGCCCTTGTTATCTTTTCACCCACCACGGAACCCATACTGCCTCCCATAAACGAAAAATCCATGATGGCCAGAATAACAGGCCTGCCGTTTATTGTGGCATCTCCACTTATGACCGCTTCGTTAAGACCACTTTTTTTGACGTTTTGTTCAATTCGTTCACTATATGAGATGGCGTCTTTAAAGTTCAGAGGATTGCCCGCGGTGAGATCACTGTCAGTCGCAATAAAGCTACCGTCATCGGCGATGAGTCTGATGCGTTCTGCGGCACTAATCCTGAAATGGTAATTGCATTTCGGACATACCTGAAGGTTTTTTTCTATCTCCTTTTTATATATTATCTCCTTGCAATTGTCACATTTCACCCAGAGCCCCTCTGGTATTTTTACCTTTTTTGCGGATCTTAGTTCTTCTTTTTTTCTGAACCAGGCCATCGTTTAGTTATTAGTGGGCAGTGAATAGCTGATCGACAGCATAATAAGTCTCGTGCTGTTGTCTTAGCCCTTTTTATATAACCTTTCTGAGTTCCTCCACAAAATGCCTTGCCTCATTAGGATGCTCATGAAATTTTTTCACAATCGCGCTACCCACGATCACTCCATCAGCCATCTCAGCTATAGTCTGTGCATCTTCCGGCGTCGAGATGCCGAAGCCGACTGCTACAGGTTTGTCACTGAATTCCCTGACCTTATTGATATGCCTTCTGAACGACTCTTCCAGCACAAGTCTTGATCCTGTGATCCCTGTGATAGAGACATAATAAATGAAGCCGCTGCAGGCGGCAACTATCTTTTTTATACGCCTCTCGGTGGAGGTTGGAGCAATAAGAAAAATGGTGTCAAGCATTGCTTGTCGCGAGACTCTGATATAATTGGATGCTTCGTCTGGAGGAAGGTCTGGAATGATGACGCCGTCAACTCCTGACTGAATGGCGTCTTCTATAAAGAAAGACTCACCGTACTTATAGACAGGATTATAATATGTCATTAGAATTATCGGGATTTGTGAGTAATCCCTTAGCTTTCTAACAAAGGGTAGCACCTTTCTCAATGTGACTCCAGCTGATAAAGCTCTCTCGGCCGCTCTTTGGATCGTTGGTCCATCTGCAAGAGGATCTGAGAATGGCACACCCAATTCTATCAGATCAGCACCGCACTCCTCGAGCAGTAAAATACGTTGCAGCGTCTTTTCAAGGCCTTCATCACCAGCCATGATATAGGGCATGAAAGCTTTTTTCTTATTTTTTTTCAGTCTCTTAAACGTTTCTCTAATTCTGCTCACATTTCGCCCCTTCTCAGAGTTCTATTCCTTTGATCTTTGCAACCTGCTGCACATCCTTGTCACCGCGGCCTGAGAGGTTAACTACGATGATGGACTCTTTTGATAGAGTTGGAGCCCGCTTTATCGTTTCTGCAATGGCATGTGCTGACTCGAGGGCAGGGATTATTCCTTCAGTTTTTGACAGGATCTCAAATGCAGACAGAGCTTCGTTATCAGTGGCATAAGTATATTGAATACGGCCTGAATCCTTCAGGAAAGAGTGTTCCGGCCCCACAGCAGCATAATCTAGGCCAGCGGAAACCGAGTGAGTCCCGAGAATATTACCGTTCCCGTCTTGCAGAAGATAACTCTTAGTCCCCTGCAAAATCCCTATGGAGCCGCCCGCAAAGCGCGCCGCATGCTGTCCCGACTCAATACCTTTTCCGCCTGCTTCAACGCCGATCATCTGCACATCATCCTTCAAAAAAGCATCAAATAATCCCATAGCGTTACTGCCACCGCCAACACATGCGATGAGACTGTCCGGCAATCTGCCCTCTGCTTTGCGTATCTGGCTCCTTGCTTCCTTACCGATAACAGACTGAAAATCTCTTACTATCATAGGAAATGGATGTGGACCAAAGACTGTGCCCAATACATAATGAGTCGTTCTCACATTGCTTGTCCAGTCCCGCAGCGCCTCGTTTATAGCATCTTTAAGGGTTCTTGAGCCGATAGGCACTTCCTTTACATGGGCATTGAGCAGTCTCATTCTGAAGACATTCAATGACTGCCTCTGCATGTCTTCAGAGCCCATATATATAACGCATTCGAGTCCTACGAATGCCGCTCCTGTTGCGGTCGCCACTCCATGTTGACCCGCGCCCGTTTCAGCAATTAATCTTTTTTTATTCATTTTTTTGGCAAGCAGCGCCTGTCCAATAGCATTATTGATTTTATGTGCCCCAGTGTGTGCAAGATCTTCACGTTTAAGATAGATCTTTGCGCCGCCGAGATACTCTGTGAGCCTTTTTGCACAATAGAGGGGCGTTGGCCTGCCAATATAAGTTCTTCGTAAGTGTTCCAATTCAGCGCGAAATAGCTCGTCGGACTTTGTCTTCAGATATGCGTCTTCGAGTTCTTCCAGGGCTGGGATAAGGGTTTCCGGAACGAACCTTCCCCCATATTCGCCAAAATACCCTCTTTTGTTTGGAAGCTTGTTGATTTCTACCTCCGTGAGCCTTTTAACATTGAAGAACGGCTAGAGTTGTATATTATATCATATCGAGAAGATTAGCTCGAACGAAAAATCCCCCCTGAGTTGATGGTTACCTTCACCCAGAAGTTGTCAAAACCATTGCATTCATGTGCAAGGTGTCGAGGATTGCTTAAGATGGCTTATGTGGTCATGGTAACGAAGGAATTACTCATGCAAGAGAGTGGGCAAGAGTCTGAAGCCATCAACGGCGTTTTAAGAAACGGAAATATGTCTGTCTAAATTTGAGGAGTGATGCGTTAAGAGAGAGGGGAAATCGCAATCAATTATCTATGACAAATATGGTAAAATATCACTTAGAGAAATTTCTAACATATCTGGAGGAATTATGCAGGAGAGAAAAGTAATCCTTCCTGAAAAGGAAATCCCAAGACAGTGGTATAACATTCAGGCTGACTTGCCCCACCCACTTCCGCCTCCACTTAACCCGGCAACGGGCCAACCTATAACACCTGATATGCTTGCGCCTGTTTTTCCCATGAACTTGATCGAACAAGAAGTGAGCGCAGACAGGTGGATTGATATTCCTGAACAGGTTTTGGAGAAGCTCCTCATGTGGAGGCCTACACCTTTACACAGGGCATATTCCTTGGAAAGGCTACTCGATACACCGGCACGCATCTATTTTAAGAATGAGGGGGTGAGCCCTGCCGGAAGTCATAAACCCAACACCGCCATAGCGCAGGCCTATTACAACAAGATATTCGGAATCAAGAGGATTGCGACTGAGACCGGAGCCGGTCAATGGGGGAGTGCACTTGCCTTTGCATGTAACCAGTTCGGTCTTGAATGTAAGGTCTATATGGTAAGGATAAGTTACAATCAGAAGCCTTACAGAAGGATGCTCATGGAGACGTGGGGCGGGAAATGTGTTCCGAGTCCTAGTCCAGAGACGAATGCAGGGAGGAAATTCCTGTCGCAAAATCCGGAACATCCGGGAAGTCTCGGTATCGCGATAAGTGAGGCAATAGAAGATGCGGTAACCTCAAAAGACACAAGGTACTCTTTGGGGAGTGTCCTTAACCACGTATTGTTGCATCAGACCATAATCGGTCTCGAAACACAAAAACAGTTCGCCATGATCAATGAATATCCTGATACAATCATAGGTTGTGCAGGTGGCGGCAGCAACTTCTCGGGCCTTGCCCTTCCATTTGTCAGGGATAAGATACACGGCAGAAAAATAAAGATAATAGCAGCCGAGCCTGCTTCATGCCCTACACTGACAAAGGGTCCTTATGCATATGATTTCGGTGATACTGCAGAGACAACCCCCCTTCTTCCAATGCATTCTCTCGGTCATGGTTTTGTACCAGCTCCTATTCATGCTGGTGGCCTTCGGTATCACGGCATGGCCCCGATCGTCAGCAGGCTGCTCGTTGACGGTCTCATCGAAGCAAGGGCATACACGCAGCTTGAGACATTCGCGGCTGGCGTCACATTTGCAAGGACAGAAGGTTTGGTACCGGCTCCTGAAACAAACCATGCTATCGCATGTGCAATAGAAGAGGCAAAAAAAGCTAGAGAAGAGGGAAAGGAAAAGACTATTCTTATCAATTGGAGCGGACACGGCCTGATAGATCTGGCATCATACGATGCGTATCTGTCAGGTAAACTCGAAGATTATGTGCTGCCAGATGAAGAAATACAGAAGCTTCTGAGGGATTTGGAGAAGTTGCCAAAACCGGCGGCCTAAATCATTATCCGCGTTTTTTGTGGCCCCGGTACGTGAAATGGAAGACAAGACTGTCTGGAGACCTTTCTCTCGCAAGGCTCAATTAGGGTGGGGTCGAGGATCGAGAGACGGAAAATAAACTTACGAACCAACTAATTGATTGACCATGACCTAGGCTATTCATGGGGGCAATGCTAGTAACACTTTTTCACCGTGACTGCCTGCCATACTGTGTTACTGTCATATACGTTGTGATGTGATATGAAGATTTATTGCCATCAAATCGGAATTACATTAGATTTATCCTACTGCATATCCATGAATGAAGGCCTTCCCTGCAGGAATACCTTAGGATGTTGGAAAGAGAGGACAGAGATCATAAAATTGCTGCGGGGAAGATTTACAGGGCTTGAATTGAAGAAGGCCTTTGGCGGCTTGCCAAAGTCAAGAATAGAGCGGATTGTGGAATATATTGACAAACAAGAATGAATGCTATTGCAAAAGGGTTTACAAACCATCACTTGCCTATAATCACCACGTTCAATAGGAAATGACGAGAATCAAAGTCTGTGGCATAACAAATCTAGAGGATGCTCTGGCTGCAATTGATTATGGCGCCGATGCCCTCGGGTTTGTTTTTTTCAAGGAAAGCCCACGATATATTCAGCCTGAGAAGGCCAGGGAAATAATCTCGTATTTGCCGCCTTTTGTCACCACTGTCGGGGTCTTTGTTAATGAGGAGATGGTGAATATGAGGCGAGTCATCGAGGTATCCGCCGTTGACGTGCTGCAGCTTCACGGTGACGAGTCCCCTCAGGTATGCAGCTTCTGGCACAGGGTTATCAAGGTATTTAGAGTAAGGGACTTCATGAACCTCAAACCTCTTGAAAAATGGAGCGTATCAGCATTTCTTTTGGATACCTACTCACCGAGATCCTTTGGGGGGACAGGCCAGACGTTTAACTGGGACATTGCTTTAGAGGCAAAAAGATATGGAAAGGTAATCCTTTCGGGAGGACTTACTCCTGACAATATTGAAAAGGCAATCAGATGGGTGAGACCTTATGCCGTGGATGTGAGCAGCGGGATAGAAGAACGCAAAGGCGTGAAAAATTTGAAGAAGATGCGTGCCTTTATTGAAAAAGCTAAAATGATTATATAGTTTCGTTAAATGACCTTCTTTTTCTCTGAATCTGAGCAAATCCTTATTACCGTCTTTACATTTCCTCTCGGGTTGAAATCTCCCACTACCTCAATATACTTGGGCTCCAGACGGCTTGTTAGCTCCGAATATATTCTGTTTGTCGCTTCTTCGTGGGATATGTGAATCTCCCTAAAGGAGTTCAGATAGAGTTTCAGTGATTTCAATTCAACGATCTTTTTATCCGGGCAATAGGTGATCTTTATAGCCGCAAAATCAGGGTAGCCTGAGCGCGGGCAGAGACATGTGAATTCAGAGAAGGTGATAAAGATCTCGTAGTCTCTCTCCATGCAGGGATTCTGCCAGATTTCAAGTGGGGTCACCTTTATTGCTTTTTCGCCATAACGCATCAGGCTGGTCCTTTGCTGCTCAATTCGGAATTTGCAAATTGCATCGCATACAGTTCCTGATAGAGTCCGCCCTGCAGCAAGAGGCTGGCATGATCACCTTGTTGTATGATTTTGCCTCGGCTCATAACGATAATACGGGAGGCCTTTGTCACAGTGGAAAGCCTGTGTGCGATCACGATCGTCGTTCTGCCAATCATAAGCCGCTCCATGGCCTCCTGCACCTTTTGTTCTGACTCTGAATCAAGAGACGATGTTGCCTCATCCAGCAGCAAAATGGCCGGGTTTCTGAGGATCGCTCTCGCAATGGTGATGCGTTGCTTCTGCCCTCCTGATAGCATTATCCCTCGCTCTCCTATCTTTGTTTCGTAGGCCTCAGGGAGTTCCATGATGAATTCATGAGCAAAAGCGGCTTTTGCAGCTTCCTCTATTTCTCTCTCTGTAGCTTCTGGACGACCAAAAAGTATATTTGCCCTGACAGTGTCGTTAAACAGGATGATATCTTGCGTTACCATCCCTAAATGTCGCCGGAGGGATTTAAGGGACAACTCATTTACGTTAATACCATCAATGAGAATGCTCCCCGCGGATGGAAGCCAAAAACCTCCCAAAAGATCAACCAGTGTACTTTTACCTGCTCCGCTATAACCTACGAGGGCGATTATTTCTCCCTGTTGTATTTCGAGACTGATATCACTTAGGGCATATTCCTTGGCAGCCGGGTATTTAAATGCGACATTGTCCAGAAAAATGTGTCCTTTGATATCTTTCTTAACGCCGCCAGGCCTCTCGTTTTCAACAACAAAAATGTTCTTTATTCTCTCAATCACTGTCCTCGCCTGCTGGAAACTGTTATATACCTTGCTTAGCCTCTTCAAGGGAGTATAGATCATCAGGATAGCCGCAATAAAGGAGAAGAATGAGCCGGCTGAGAGCTTGTCAGAAAGTACGAGCCGGCCTCCATAAAAAAGGATGAGTGCCACACCAACTCCTCCAAGGGCTTCCGTGATCAATCGTGAAAATTCGTCTATCCTCACTTCTCTCATCGTGTTTCTGTAGTGATCTGTCAAGGCATTCGCGTGTCTCTGAGACATCTCTTTTTCCATGGTAAAGGCCTTGATGATCTTCATCCCCTGAAGACTCTCGTGCAGGATGGTAGTAACCCGTGAAATCAGTTTCCGTGTATTCATGCTGGTCTTTTTCATAGTTTTCCCAAGTCTTCCAATGCTGTATCCCATGAGAGGGATTACGACGAATGACAAAAGAGCAAGGTCCCACTTCCTCACGATTGCGACTGTCGCAAGTACTACAACGGTTCCACCCTCAACAAAAAAATCCCTTATAGTGAAAGCGACAGTGGAATGAAGGACTCCTAAATCGTTAAGGAGCTTTGAGACCAAGGAGCCGCTCGACGTCTTTGTGTAAAATGAGATAGGCAAGACGAGAAGTTTGTCATAAATATCCTTCCTCAATGTTGTGACTATCTTCGCACCGACGGAGCTCATCAGATAGTTTGTCAGATACGTAAATGCTCCGCGCATGAGAAAGAGCAATATAACCCCGATGGGCAGCAGAAGCAGAAAATAAGATAATCTTTCCGAAAAGAATGAATCCAAGGCAGGTTTAATAAACCAAGCGATGGCCCCATTAATAGCGGAGAGGACTGCTCCGCAGACAACAGCGATAAGCAGCCGCCATACATGAGATTTTGATAGATGCCAGAGGATAAGAATATCCTGCTGCCATTCACTTGACTTTGTTTTTAAAAAAATTTTCTCTGTCTGTTGACTCATAGTCGACAACCGCATTATCTCGAAGCACCAACTATCGAATTAAAGATCCTCTCAAATTGTTCTCCCATGCTGACATCGGAAAAATTACACTCTACCATCTTACGTCCTTCAAAGGCAATCTTCTTCGCAAATTTGTCCTCGTCAAGGTATCTTTTAATTGCGTCAGCAAGGGCACTTTCGTCTCCCGGTGGGATGAGGAGACCGTTAACCTCATCTTTAATAATATCAGAAATCCCACCCACCATAGTACCAATGACAGGCCTCTGCATTGCCATCGCCTCGATAATTACCATGCCAAAAGCTTCCTGACAAGTTGAGGGAAGGACAAAAACATCCATGACTGCATACATTCGTTCTATGTCGTGTCTGACACCTGTAAAAATAACTTTTTCAGCTATGGATAACTTTTCTGCCTCAGCCTTAAGGCCCTGGCGCTCGGGACCTTCCCCAACAAAGAGCAACTTTAGTGACGGAAATTGTCTTATAAGATTATTTACAGCATGAAGCACCTCATAGACACCCTTACCCCTATTGAGCTTTCCTACTGTTCCAACGACCTTGTCAGTGCTCGCTATCCCCAGCTTTTTCCTCTCATCGGCTGCATTAATCGTCAGAGGATTGAACCTTTCGAGGTCAATACCATTACTGATAACCTCTATTTTCTTGTTTTCTACGCCGCTCCTGAGCAGGGCATCTTTGACGGCGCTGCTGACTGCCACTATTTTGTCCACCATAATATTGATTAACCAGCAGGTAATTGACTTGAGCCTGTCAGTCTGGTGCCTCACAAGAATAACACGGGCATGGGCAACGTTAGCTGCAATTGCCGCTGGCCAAAACTCTCTTCCATGATTTGCGATGATGATATCAACGTGCTCCTCCAGCGAAATCTGAACTAACTTGAGTATCGCCCATATGTCCCCGGAGTTTCTGATTGTCACTCTTCTGGCAGGCAGGGTGGCAGGCATGGACTTCAGAGTTACCTCTCCGCCATTCCAGCATCCCATGATAATATGATGACCTTTTTTTGCGAGCGCGCAGGCAAGTATTTCAGAATGCGATTCTATGCCGCCCCAGCCCCAAGGTTTACCGATATTGATATTTAGCAAAAGAATGGTCATCCCTTCAGGCCCTTGCGCGCTTCGTAATTAGAGTGAAGCTTATATGCGAACAAAAGCGGGTGGGTCGAGAATCGTATAAAAGATCTTCTTATTTCAAACATGCTGTCTCCCCTGTGGACTAACCCCCTTTTTGTCGTCACTGCTCCCGTATATCCCGATTCTTGGACAAGAGATATTACTCTGTTGTCAAAATCCCCGTAAGGGTAACAGAAAAACTCAACAGGGGAATGCAGTCTCTCTTCAAGGATCGTCTTAGAATTTCTTACCTCATGATCTATTTGGTCAGCTGAAAGAGTCGTGAGAAATGGGTGGGTTCTTGTGTGAGAGCCGAAGAAAACACCCCCAGACTTAAGCTCATTGAGAAGGGTCCAATCCAGTAATTTTTTTTGTTCGTGACAATTGTGGGAGTCCCACAGGTTCTCCTTTCCGACTAAATCCGAGACGAGGAATACCGTTGACGGGAAGTGGTAAGCTCTCAGGACAGGGTAAGCATGGTCATAAAAGTCTTGGTACCCGTCGTCAAAGGTTATTGCAACGAGTTTTTCATCTGATCTGTCACCACTTATAAAAGAACAAATTTCATTTAGACAAACAACTTTGAATCCAGCGTTTTTGAGATACCACATCTGGAGCCTGAACATGCGAGGAGTCACATAGAGGCTTCTAAGTGGGACTCCCCTTGGTGGTATTCCAACATGGTGGTACATAAGAACTATTGCCCTGCTCATTAGACCCTCTGTTTATATAGATTGTTTTATGGTCACCCAATAATGTTATTAATTACGGCAGAGTAGCAAGCGAACTCAAATGAAAGGAGTCACAGAGCGGCTCAGGTGAAGATTTGCATAAAATCAGGTCTTCCGTCAACCACTGGTTACCTCCGTTGCTACCATCAGAAGTTCATCAACTGCCCTTTCCACAGTATACGGGGACTCTAATGCAGAGGTGCTCAAGTTATTTTGTTGCCATCGCTCGATATATATTTCCAGTCCCCTTCTTACTGCGACCTCATCGTCTGCCTGAACTACTATGTGCCCCATTTCTTCAAGGATGGCTTGCAATTCCGGGTTTCTAAAAACAAGAGCAAGAATTGGCCGGCCAGTATGCAAATACTCAAAGACCTTGGATGGAATTGTTTCGAAGGAGACATCGTCCGTATTTTGTATAAGAAGAAGAACATCAACACTCCCCATTAAGTTGATTGCCTCAGACCGTTTTATTTTGCCATGGATATGAATTGTCTCTCTATATTTGAACTGTTCTCTCTGTCTGTTCAAGTTCTTTTTATCGCTCCCATAAAGATGGAGGTTGAGGTAACCAAGCATATTCAATTTGTCATCAAGTAAGGCGGCCCATGCCTTTAAGAAACAGCTCAAGTTACGGCTTCCCCCGAGGGAACCGAAGTGGGCAACATTAAATGAGCCTCCTCTGCTATAGCTAGTGGTTCTTTTATGAGGTGTCGCGCCTGCGTAAATGGAAAAAGCTTTTGCATTATATTTATTTCGCTCACAGGCATTCGTCGCAGCCTGCCGTGTAAGGAATATGACAGCACCAGCTGTCTTGAAAATCAACCTTTCAATCTGCCTTATGAAATGCCTTTCAAATTTGCCGGGGGCTGCATACTGATGCACGAGGGGATCCTGAAATTCAGCCATATAGGGTATTTTAGTGATAGCGGAGGCAATCATCGCAGCTATGTGAGCACTCACGGGACCTCCTGTGCTATAGAGAATTGTAGGTCTATTCTTGATCGCATGTAACGTCGCTATCACTGAAGCCGATATGAACCAAGACCAGGTGGTGTCGAGTCTGAGGAAAATCTTTTCTATAAAGTAGAATGGATACACGGGCAGGAGTAAAGTAATTTCCCAGAATTTAAACCAGAACTTATTGGCAGTTTTTTTCCTTAAAAAATACCTGACTTCATATCTGATTCCAGAGGGTGCCATAGAGGGGACTCTAATGTGTGACAGGTCTTTGTTGAGGGACGCCCCGCATGGTGAGGTGATAAAGTGGATGCAAACATTTTTTTTTGATAAATAAGGAATTCGGTCATCTATATGATGAGAAGGAGCCATGGCATCGATGTTGCCAAAATAAGAGAGTATAAGCCATCTATTCTTCATTCTTCTTTGACCGCCGCTATAATAAGCAGAGACGCTTTAAAAAATCCAAACGAAAGTTTGTCAAGGACAAACCTCGCGATTTTTTCCAATAGGGGTGAAGTAGGTCCGGACACATTAAAAGAGTAAGGCAGGTCAGTTTTGGAACAAATAGAACACTCACCTTGAGCGGCAGACCCTGGAAGGCCGCATGTATCTTTTAGGGTCTTTACCAATGTCTCCTGACCGTGGGGCCATCCTTTTTTCTTTGTGTCGCGTCGGTTGTCCACTATAAAAAAAATGCTCTCTGAGACTGAGGTGTTTTCACTTGAGGATCGCTTTCAATATATTCCATTACTGTGTCACTCTAGAGAATATCAAATGATGATAAGAATACTCGCGTAAACGTAATGGACTCCTAAATGCTCGGAGGCACATAATTGGTTGCGACCTGTAGTGCCTTTTCAGAAACACCTGATAGGCACCTATCAGCTTCACCACTGCGAATGCCCTCCAAGATTATTTGACTTCGAGCCCCGCTTTTATAAAGTTGTTGCCCCTCACGGGCTACCGCAGTTTCCCGAGGTCTCTGCCCGAATCTTTTTCATGACTCCATCAAGGTGACCTCTCTGTTTCCGCGTAAGCTCTAGCAATTCCGCAAGGTTTCTTTGGTCGTCCCCTCTTATAGTCTCTGATGCTTATCCTGTCAATCTCTGCAAGATATCTCGAATCCTCACTGATGCCTTTCCGTCACCGTAGGGATTTCTTACCATTGCCATCTTGTTGTATTGTGCTTGATTTGACAATAACGTGTGCGTTGAATCTACAATCTTTTCCACGTTTGTACCAACCAATATTCCAGTTCCAGCCTCGATACCTTCCTGGCGCTCAGTTACATCCCTCAGGACTAATACTGGTTTTCCAAGGCTCGGCGCTTCTTCCTGGATTCCTCCGGAGTCCGTCAGGATCAAATAACACTTACTCATTAGCCAGATCAGATGAGGGTATTCGAGAGGTTCAATGAGATGTATATTCTTTAGGCCCTGAAGTAGAGGATACACATATCCCCTCACATTGGGATTAAGATGGACCGGGTAGACTATCTCCACGTTGTTTTCAGCGATTGTTTTAAGGGCATGACAGATGTTCTCAAAGGGTTTTCCAAAGCTTTCGCGACGATGGCCTGTGACCAGAAGAATTTTTTTTGAGAAATCGAGGAACCTGAAATAGTCGTAAAACCTTTTTTCGTCTTGCTTGACGAGTTCCAACCCCGTGACAAGGGCATCAATGACGGTATTGCCGACGACAAAAATGTTCTCTTGAGGGATGTCTTCTTTCAGAAGATTCCTCTGCGCAGTGCTGGTCGGGGCAAAATGATAGTCGGCGATATGACTGACCATGACGCGATTCATTTCCTCGGGGAAGGGAGAGTATTTTTTGAAGCTCCTCAAGCCAGCTTCAACATGCGCAACTTTAATCTGGTTATAGAAACCTGATAGGGCGCCCACAAATGAACTGGTAGTGTCTCCCTGCACAATGAGCAGATGAGGATTTGATTTAGCGACAACTTTCTCGAGTCGCCTTAACGCATCAGACGTGATGTCAAAGAGGCTTTGGCTCTTTGACATGATATTCAAATCAAAGTCTGGCCGTATGGAGAAAAAATGTAATACCTGATCGAGCATTTCCCTGTGCTGGCCGGTAACACAAACAATGACTTCTGCAATGTCTTTGAGTTTCAGAATAACAGGGGCGAGCTTTACCGCCTCTGGTCTCGTGCCAAAAACAATAAGAAATCTGTTCCTATCGGACATAATCTTCTTTTCTTCGTTGCAGTTCAAGGAGTTTGGCATACTTAAAAAAAGATCCGCCAGCCTTTGTGATGGCAATGACTAGGCCGTCCATGCCGTCGAGGAGCCCTAGCTCGAAGAGATAAATTTTTAGGAACATCCCAATACCATGATAAACCGGCGATGAAAAGTTAGCCCTTCTGCCGGAGGAAAACAGATCTTTGGCGATAATCGTAGAGTAGTCGTCCAGTGTTCTCAGCATATCAGAATAGCTCTCAAACCCGAAGTGTTCTATGCACACATCCAGTTCTTTGACTGGTCCCTCTGCAACCCATTTCTCATGTATCGCAGAATGGAATGTCCCCATCGTCTTATTCACCAATCTGATCTGTTTATCTGGCCAATAACCGGAATGCTTTATCCATTTTCCATGAAGGTAGTTCCTTCTCTTCAAGGCATATGCGGCTGCGGTTGGTCTCTTTAACACCTCAATGACCGATTCTATTGCCTCAGCTGCCAGTCTCTCGTCCGCATCCAAAATGAGGACCCAATCATTCACGCATTTCTCAATCGTACTGTTCTTCTGGGGACCGTACCCTTTCCATTGCTCTATGAAAATCCTCGTACCGAAATCCTTTGCAATTTCAACTGTCCTGTCTGTACTCCCAGAATCGACCACTACTATGTCATCTGCAAAGGATACGCTTTTCAGGCAAGCCACGATATTTTTCTCTTCATTTCTTGTAATGATTGCCACCGAAAGTTTAATTTTATTTCTCATCAGACGCTCCAGTCATCCCCGCAAAGAGTGTTAAGGCTATTGCAATAGGAAATGGGAGAATCTCTGTATCGGGCTTAATTTTTTCTAACAAGGCCATTCTCGCAGAAATGTTCTTTTGAGGCGATCGTCGCCCTAAGCAGTTCCTTATTATCGTTACTTGATTTGTTAGTAGGATGCCATAAATGGAAACACACTGCCATGAATTGGTGCACTTTTTTTATCAGACCATATTTGAATAATCTGCAGACCAACTCGGAGTCTTCATTACCCCAGCCAACAAAATCCTCGTTAAACCCGTTCACTGCCACTATGTCACTCTTAAAAAAACTCATATTGCATGATTTTATATTCTTGAGCTTCGTACTTTTAATCGCTGGATAGAGTCGTAAATGAAACAAATGCTGAATATTAGAAAGCTGACCTCTCAGGGACAGAATGATCAGACCGAGAATTGAATTGGCTTGCCGATGGCTAAACATTAATACAGAATCTTTCTTAACGAGCATCCTTTTACCTTGAATGAAGCAGCCATTTTCTGAGAGCAATATGTGATCTGAGATAAAATGTCGATTTACCACGCAATCTCCGTCCAAGAGAATAATGTAGTCGCCTGAGGACTTTATTATAGCGGCATTGCGAATCTTTGCAGCCCTGAATCCCTTATCTTCATGCCATACGTACAGAACGGGGAAGGGACAGGTCTTAGAGAAGCGGCGTACCATTTCAGTAGTATCTTCTCCCGAGCCGTCATCTGATATGATTACCTCATCGGGAGGCACGGTCTGGTTCAGGAGGCTGTCCATGACCTTTTGCAAAGATGTCGGATTGTTGTAAGTTGTTATTATTAAGGATACCTTCACTAACCCCTTCCTACACGGCAATTCGTTGAAAAAAAAGTGACAGAATGTCCCGGCGATTGAAGTTTTATTGGGACCAGTGACTTGTCCCGCATCAGACGTCGCATACGGCAAGAACGAATCGACTCCTCTTCAGTTGTTGATCTATAAATCAGCGTACTTCCTTAACTAGGAGGATATGAAAAATGTTAACAGCCTAAAGCGACCAAGCAGTCCGGTAATGAATTATTTAGCGTTTTTTTTTCATATGTGTTTTAGAACTCGTACATTTAATATATTAGAATGATTCAAACAATTAGTTCAAATTGGGAATGCTTTGCGATAGAAGACAAATTGTCGGATGAGTAAAGATTGGTTTGCGCTTCGAAGCTGCATATGAAGGTGGAGGGAGGCCTTCCAAAAGCCGCTCTTCAGGAAGAGGCTTCAAACCGCCTCAAGCTGCTGTAGTCAAACGCTAAGGGGCTGAGCAGTGCAGAAAAGGCGCACAGTATGAATCAGGTATGACTCAAGAGCGTGAGTATTGCGCCAACCAATTAAGGCGTCGAAACGCCCTTAGATGGTGTCCAAATTGGAGACCTTAACGCTTCCCAGCGGTGGTGCAGGGGACGCCTCATATACTGCCTAAGTGGCACCCTGCGCACAGTTGCACTGGCCTGATGCGGGCTCTTTTACAGAACCTAGCAACTCTTCAAGTGACCATAAGAGAAAGCCCATAAGTATAGCCCACGAAGAGGGAAAGTATCGCTGCATGTGAAGGGAACGGATTATCCAGTAGTAGTAATGAAGTTCTTGTAATGAGAGCGGAGCGAAGGCGGTGATTAAGTCCATAGAGAGTATGAGTCAAGCAGGAAGCTGGGCGAAACTTTTTATCTCTTTGTCGGTTTGAGACAGCGAAACCTCAAGAGAAAGGCCGGCACGAGCCGTATGAGTCAAGAGGCTCACCTGCGGAGCTTTGAGAGGCTGGCAATCGAATTCCACCGGAGCCTACTCAGCGTTCTAGGGAGGCCATAATTCGAGGAATAATTGATATAGAAAAAAAGAGTTCGCTGCATTTAAAGTGCATGCTTACATTTTAAACGTGATAGCTGAAGTCGGCCAAGTTCCGTTCGAAATCGGGCTGACCATTTAAGGCCTTCTTTGCGGATAACGGGACAATTATTGATGCGAAAGAGCTGTCTCGCGGACGTGAGCTTTCCTCATCAGAGTTTGCGTCCTGGAGACGGTGAAATGCTATCCTCCTATCTGTGAAATAGGCTTCAAGTGAGTGATAGATTTTTCGGCATTCATCTTGTGACCCTCAGGTTTTATTTCAACAGAAAGTCTCAAAAGCCTTTCAATTTCTTCATCGGGGGCCCCACATCTCATCGCCGATCTTAAATCGATCTCTGTTTCCGAAAAAAGACAGGGCCTCAACTTACCGTCGGAGGTGAGCCTGAGGCGGTTGCATGTAGCGCAGAAATGATGTGTGATGGGGCTGATGAACCCAATGACCCCAGGGGCGTTTTCAAACCTGAAGTATCGTGCAGGCCCTGCTTTTCTGATCTTCACCGGAGTAAGGGGTGCAATGGCAGCTACCCGTCTCTTTATTTCATCTGTAGAGATATATCTATCTTCGCTCCACAAATCTTTTGCGCCTATAGGCATGAACTCGATGAATCTGACATGATATGATGTTGTCATCGTCAGTCGCGCGAATTCTTCTATTTCATCATCGTTCACCCCTCTTATTGGCACCATATTTAATTTCAGAGGGAGCAATCCTTCTCTTTCTGCTGCCTCAATGCCAGACCTTACATCATCGATGTCCCCTCCCCTTGTTATTGCTGTGTATCTATCTGGAAGGAGCGAGTCAAGACTCACGTTGACCCTTCGTAGTCCTGCTCTAGCGAGTGAGGGGGCATGTTTCTGTAGGAGCAGACCGTTGGTGGTGAGGCTTATATCCTCAATACCGTCTATGCCGGATATTGAAGAGATGAGGTAGGCGAGATTTCTCCTGATAAGTGGTTCGCCACCGGTGATCCTAATTTTTTGTACTCCCAGCCCGGCTGCTATCATAACGATCCTTATGATCTCCTCATAGCTTAGAATACTCTTATGCTCTAAAGGCTTCACCCCTTCAGATGGCATGCAATAGATGCAACGAAGGTTGCATCTGTCGGTAATTGAAATGCGCATATAATCGATTACGCGTTCCAAAGGGTCTTTTATCAAACGCATGCCTATCCCTTCAGACATCATTAAATGGCAGCCGTGTCTGGCAGGCTCCTATTGTTTATTTTTCTGAGGCTTACTCTTGTTCTTAGAGGTCAATTCCGCAATCTTTTTTTCTGCAAGATGCGCCTCGGCTGTCCGTGGATACTTTTCGATGAGTTGCTCCAAGATGACCTTGCCCGTCTTTTTATCACCCAGCTCGATAAAAGAATAAGCCTGCTTTAGCATGGCGCTCTTGGCTTTCTCATCAGTATGATATTTTTTCAAGACTGTCTCATAAGAAAGGATCGCATCTTCATATTTTTTTTCCGAGTAGTAGGATTCGCCTATCCAGAAGTACGAGTTTGGGACAAGCGAATGTTTGGGATAGTCCTTTATGAATCTTTCAAATTCTTGTCTGGCATTGACATATCGTCTACCTTTAAAATCTGTGTAAGCTTTATTATACAATTGTTGAGGATCGGCCTTGCCCTCGACCTCAGCAGGACCCTTTTCAGATTTCATTTCCTCGGGTGCCTTAGGGCTTTCGACGGTCTCGCCGTTTGCTCTGTTTTCAGGAGACGGCATTGCCATTTTGGTTTTCAGCTCCTTAAGATCATTCTCAAGACGAGTTATTCTTGCCTGCTGCAGTTCTCGTTCGGTAAGCAGTTCCTTGATGGTTTTGTCCATGAAGTACTTATTTTCATCGAACTGCCCCCTCAGAGTCTGCAGTTCTTTTGAATAATCAAAGGACTGCTTTAGAAGCGATGACTGGCTTTCAAAAACCGCATTCATTGAAGTCATATCTTTTGTAAGTTCTGAGACCCTGTCCTTAACCTGTCCGATCTCTTTTTTCTGATTATTTGATTCCATTCTGAGCACATTTACATCTTTTCTGAGATTTTCGGTATCCTGTGTTGAGGCACAGCCAGTTATCATTAAAAGAGAGAACGCGATGAGGACAAGCCAAGGCATGCCATTTAGAGGTGACGAGATTTCGACGACACGAGTTCTCGTTAATGGATTCAATCTGAAAATGTGACGTAGAAAAGGCATTACGAGGTCTCCTTTATGAGGACAAAGTGAGCGCGTCTATTCTTCGCCCAGCAGTTTTCAGCATGTTCAGTACAGAGAGGCTTCTCCGAACCATAACTTATGGACTCAATCCTTTGGGAAGGGATTCCCAGCGATGTAAGATAATCTTTCACTGTCTTTGCCCTTCTGTCTCCAAGGGCAAGGTTATATTCGCTCGTGCCTCTTTCATCACAATGACCCTCTATGATGACTTTCAGAGATTTATGCTTAGAGAGTATCGATGCGACCTCTTTCAATATCGGCTTTGCATCTTCTCTTACACCATATTTATCGTAGTCGAAATGGATATCCTTAAGTTTTGTCTGGAGCTCTTCCACTGAAGATGTTCCCTCCGTTTGCTGTCCTTCAGCTATTGGCCTTTCGGATATAGTCTCTTTTGGCATTCTCTCAGTACCTTCTTCTGCTCTTTGTTTATTTATATCAGCATTGGGCTGAGTAGCAGGTTCCTCCGGTACCGTTGCCACCTGCCTCTGCGCACATCCGATAACAATGAGAATTCCTAAAATTGTGACCACTATGACAAGTAACCTTTTCATCGCTACCTCCTAGATTTGTGTTATTTGCTAATTTAGCAAATAACACAAATCTATAGCAAATCCCCCATGGTCTAAAAGACTCCGCGCTTTTCTTCGGGCGAGTTTGATATTTGGTGTGTTCTATTGTGATCGTCCGTTGCTGTCGCTCTCTCTTGAATGATTTGCTGCGGAGTTGGAGACCCAAAAGTTTGATATCCAACAGCAGGGTCTTGGAGCAAAAGTGCATATGGCTGATATGTCTTAACGCTCGCCCTTTGCGCGCAAGAGGGGTCAGAAAGGTTGATCTCATAATTGGTTGCCTCCCTCAGTTGGTTTTCTGACACATGATGTGCTAAATTATTTTTTTAAATTCCCTTGTAAAGATTGGTATGTGATGGAAGGATATGTAAAGAGAAATATAGTTAAAAATAATGGTGATTCTTTTGAAGGGCACAAAGACAATATAGCCGTCGAAAAGCGGCTGAGGATATCAGTAAACGGGAAAGAAATCTTGAGTTTGTATTGCACTCCTATCATGATCAGGGAGCTCGTAGTAGGGATGTTAATGACGGAGGATATCATTAAAGGTGGTTGGTGTGCTGAAAGGATGACCATCGAATATGGAGATGAAGTGGCGGTTGACGTGCCGGCAGAAGGGGAGGTCTCAATGGATGGTGCCGTAATTACTTCGGGATGCATAGGTGGGATAACCTTTCCCAAGAGGCTCTTACTAAAAAAGATAGATGACCAGTTCACGATTAAAGCGGAGAGATTGAAGGACCTATTTAGGAGATTTCAGAAAGCTTCAGAACTCTACCAACTGACTGGCTGTGTTCATAGCGCGGGACTGAGTAACGGTACTGATATCCTCTGCCTCGCAGAGGATATAGGCAGGCACAATGCTGTGGATAAGATTGTCGGTTACGGCATCTTAGAAAATATTCCCTTTAAAGGCAAAATCATGCTGGCAAGTGGAAGGCTGTCATCGGAGATTGTATCGAAGTGCGCCAAATGGGGTATCCCCATGGTTGCAAGCAGGACTTCACCGACGAGTCTCGCCTTGGATATCGCGGAAGCAAGCGGAGTGAGTGTTGTGGGCTTCATAAGAGCGGACAGGCTCAACGTATATACTTACCCAAAAAGAGTTACTTGATCGATAAGAATGTTGTGTCATTGTGAATCAGTCTTCAAAAGTAATCCTGAGCAACTCATCTAGAGAAGTTACGCCGGCCATAACCTTTCTTATGCCACTCTGACGTAGAGACATCATCCCACCACTGATGGCTTCTTTCTTTATTTCAACGGCAGAGGCGCCCTGAAGGATTAATTCTTTTAATTCTTCCTTTAAGGGCATAACCTCGTAGACGGCAATCCTTCCCTTATATCCTGTCTGATTACATTCGTTGCATCCACTTCCTGCGTAAATCTTTCCGGTCGTGACCTCATCAGGAGGGAACCCGATCTTGAGAAGGGTCTCTTCTGAAACCCTCTGAACTTCTTTACAGTACTCACAAATCTTTCGTATAAGCCGTTGTGCGACTATTAAAACAACAGATGAAGATACCAGAAAAGGTTCAATGCCCATATTTATTAGTCTGGTGATGGTGCTAGGAGCATCATTGGTATGAAGGGTGCTTAGTACAAGGTGCCCGGTAAGTGCAGACTTGACGGCAATCTCTGCTGTCTCGAAGTCTCTTATTTCGCCGACCATAATGATGTCGGGATCCTGCCTGAGGAATGATCTCAGCGCGGCCGCAAAAGTCAGGCCTATTTCTTCCTTTATCTGAACCTGGTTTATTCCGAAGAAACTATATTCAATTGGGTCTTCTGCTGTCAGAATGTTCACGCCTGGTTTATTAAGCAAAGAAAGGGCCGAATAGAGAGTGGTTGTTTTGCCACTACCCGTGGGACCCGTGACAAGTATCATGCCGTAAGGCTTTTCTATAGCCTCATGGAAATTCTGAAGCGCTTTTTTATCGAACCCTAACATTGACAAGTCCATTTGGAGGCTGGACTTATCGAGAAGCCTTAACACGACCTTTTCCCCGAAATTAATTGGCAGAGTGGACACTCTAAAGTCTATTTCCCTGTCTTTCCCAAATTTAAGCTTCATTCGCCCATCTTGCGGCAGCCTTCGCTCTGATATGTCGAGATGAGAGAGGATCTTTATCCTCGAGGTAAAGGCATTTTTTATTTTTAACGGAAGTTTCAACACTTGATGCAAGACACCGTCTACCCTATATCGCACCTGCAAGAAGTTCTCGGAGGGCTCAACGTGTATATCGCTCGCGCGAGATTTTACCGCATTTGTTAAGATACCATTTACGAGTTTTACTATAGGGGCATCGCTCTCTCTACCAACGTCTTCTTCTCTTTCTTCAACAACAGTGATATCATCAACGGCGCTGCCAACTATTTTATCAAGATTCTCTATTTCTGCCATGTATTTCTCTGCAACCTTCGCTTCGGCAACCGATATCTTGACTTTCTCTTTTTTCGGATAATGTTTTTCGATAGCATCCATCACGGCCGCTTCAGTAGTGACGTATGCGGAAACCTTCATCCCGGTAAGGAATCTGACATCATCTATGGCAAAATTGTTAGAGGGGTCAGTGATGGCGATTTTCAGAGACCCTCCATCCTTTGAGATAGGGAAAATCCCGTATCTCTTGGCTGTTTCGTATGGAATGAGCTTTAACAGAGATGTATCAATGTTATATTCTCCAAGATTTATGGAGGGGGTATTATACTGCCTGCTGAGAAAGGTGATAAGGTTTTCTTCAGTGAGGGTACCTAATTGAACGAGTATGGAGCCCAACCTTCTGCCCTGCAACTTCTGGACGCGGAGCGCATCGTTCAATTGCTCCTCCGATATTAATTTGGCCTTGAGGAGTAGCTGTCCTAATAAGGGGGTTTGAACAGACATAAATCTAAGATACTGTAAAGAGAGGCTTAAGTCAAATGGTAAATAAAATCATGTCAGGGCAAATAGAGTTGAATTGTGAGCAGAATTGAAAATTCGCGCTAAAAAAAAATATAAAATGATCTTTTTGATGTTCCAAGTCAGGTTGGTAGATTGGCCCATTGTAGGCGACGATGGAATACCATGACCTTGACTTTTAGTGCTCTAAAAGTTTAATGTTCAAAAAATATATTGAGCGATTGGTAACAGTGCCTTGCGGCTGTCCTCTCTCCCAGAGATTATTAATCAATGGGTGACTTGAAAATCGTTCAATTCGGGCAATCTGATTCCTGAATAGGGCAGTTAGCTCAGTCGGTAGAGCAGGGGCCTGAAAAGCCCCGTGTCGGGAGTTCGATTCTCTCACTGCCCACCATCTTTAACTTATCTCAGTTAGCAGGGTTTTGCATTCCCATACTATGACTCAAGTTTTCTTTGGCAAGGCAACTTAAGTTATCCTGCATGTGCTATACTTGATCAAAGACTCTATCAGGGTGACTGAAGCTGACTAATAAACAAGATATTTTTATTCAGTCACTGAGTTCATTTCTTCATAACAGAAGGATATCAGTTGCCTCAGATAGCAGTCATAATGTTGCTATTGGCATTAGCGTTGTTATGTTGTCACTGATGCCGGGTTTATTTTTTAGCGTGGGATGACCGTTTTCAGAAACTGTAGCTAACCCAAATATAAGATTATGAGCATAGCGCTGTCGGAGATTATTGTTGCGATTGTCAAGAATAGAAAAACTGGCCTTTTATCTACAGCAGTTACAGAGAGCAACAATCTCTTCAAGATGTTTTTCAGGGAAGGAACAATTTACCATATTTCCTGCGGTAATTTAAAGGGTACAGAATGTCTTAAAGATATCGCTCGCAGTGATTTTTCCGAATGCTCTTTTATCCCCGATATCAAACTAGATCTAGCCTTAAAAGATGTCTTGCCTACCCCTGAAGTAATTGCACACATTCAAGCGGCTGCAAAAACAGTGGAATCCTTGAATTTTGTCGGTAGTGGCCAACCTCTGGGAGTATTAGACACTGAAGGTTTTTCTATTCTCAGAGAGAAGCTGACTGTGGCCCTTGTGAGACAGGTGGGTCCCGTCGGTAGCAAAATAGTTGCGAAAACAGTTGACCAGAAATGGCATGCCTCGTCACCGCCCACCAAGAAAGAGCTCTACGAATTAATAGATATCCTGAAGAATGACATAGATAATGTGGATGATCGCAATGACTTCACGAAGGAGGCCTATGCAATCATCTCGTAAGAGAGATTCAGAATGAAGGTCGTAATGGGAATAAAAGCCCGGATCACCCTAGTGTTGTTTAGCACCTTAATGATCGGGATGTGCGTTCTGGCGGTATACAACTATATTTTTCAGGTTTCTTTGATAAACAGCGAGGCTGAGGAATCGCTGACGGGCGTTCTTAATTCTGCTCAAGCCAGAATCAATGGTCGCTTGGCTGCCGCAGCCCGCAGGGGAGTTCATGTCGGCTCTGCAGATTTTGGGAGTGATGTTGCCATGGTAATTGATGAGATAAAAAAGGCTCAGAATGTCGAGGCAGGAGTGTTAATTGCTAAGGGTGCCATGCCGCAACCTCTAGGTTCCCAGAAGGGGATGAAATTCGTCGGTGACTATCTTTCCTTCTATGCTACAAAATCTGACCTGACAATAGGGATATTAACCGCCAATGTCATGGAAAGGGTTAACAGAGGAATCGGTAAGATTTTTATTGACCGGGCGGATTATCAGGGAAAAGGATATTATTTAGCGCTGTCGCCGCTTAAAGATGATGCTGGTAAGGAGATCGGGTTTCTTTATGTGTTCAAAGACAAGACACCTATGGATAACGATCTCGTGAAAATGTTGAAAGTTAATGTTGCTGTTCACTTTGTTGTATTTATTCTCATGGCTCTGGTGATAGGTCATTTCATCATGAAGCACTTCGTAGGACCATTTGTTCAGCTAACGAATGCTGCTGACCATATATCCATGGGCAAACTTTCATATAAATTAGATATAACAGATGCAAAAGGTGAATTGGCAGCCCTTGGGAAATCTATAGATAGGATGAGGGTGAGCATCAAGAAGCTGTTACAGTGATAGGCAACGATGAAATAGGTATGGAGATAGAGCTAGAAGAAGAGCGGACCGAGTGAGGTGAGGTGATGGAAAAGGGGAAAATAGTGGTCATTGACGACAGCCCTCTTGTAAGAAGGCTGGCTGAGGTTGCTCTGCAAGAGGAGGGATATAAAGTTTTCCTCGCACAGGATGGTGAAGAGGGACTTAAGATAGCGAATGAAGTAATTCCCTCCTTAATCCTGGTCGATTTTATTATGCCAAAAATAAGTGGCTATCAGTTCTGTCAGATGGTGAGAGAAAAGGATCATCTGAAAGATATACCCATAATACTTATCACCGGTAAAGGAGAAGATGCAGGAAAGAAATTCATGGAGAAGTTTGGTATAGCGGATTATTTTATTAAACCTTTTAAATCAGAAGCACTAGTTGCGAAAGTGAACGAAATCATGAGGCCGCAGGAGACCGCTTCCCCTGAAAATGCGATAACCTTTCCGGAGAAAGAATGGGAAGAACTTGAAGAATTGGGCAAAATTTATGGCGTTGATGATGAGATGCCTGATCGGGAGAGAGAGCTTTATGTCGACACAGGGTTAGAACCTGAGGGCATGGAGAAAGAATTCTCTTTGACTATTGACCATATGCAGGAAATAGCAGATGAGGCTATTGCAACGGAAGGTCTTGAAGAGAAGGATACGCCCAGAATTATCGATGAAAAAAAATTCCCTTCATTCTATGAATTGAATATCCCGGGCATCACTGAAGCAGAGGCAGGACTCACCATGCGTCCTGATATGAACGATATCGAAGAAGCTGTGGAAAGGGCTGTGGAAAAAGCTGTCAGAAGGTTCTTTTATAATGAATTTCCATTCTCATTTAACAAAACAGTCAGCGATGTACTGAAGCAGAGCGGGATGCTTAAGGCGACGGGCATAATATTTTCCGGAAACCTTTCCTTTATCGAACTCGCCGACTTATTGCATCTTGTTAACACGAGTCAACTGACCGGGAAACTGTTCGTCCTTTCTCCAGTCTTGAATGGAGAGATTTATTTTGATGGAGGGACAATTATCTATGCATCGACGAGTAAACAGGGCAGAGATCCTTTTTATGGAAGACTATGGCAGAAGGGCGCTGGCAAAACGGAAGAGGTGGTGGTCCCAATCTCAGATGCGTTAGCCGCAGCAGAGGTACGTGCGGCAAGAGGTGAGACTTCCGAAAGCGCGGTCCTTGAAGATGAAATCAGAGTGTCCTTCAAAAACCGTCTCTGCGAGGCTCTTTACTCCGTAATAGCTCTCAGGGAGGGTGAGTTCTTTTTTGAAACAATGTCCATACCTAATGACCTTAAGAACACTGCGGTTAGGTTGAATATACCCCAGATCATCCTTGAAGGCACGAGGCAACGGGGCGACATACTGTCGCCTGGCAGACCTTATGACAACAGCAGCGTTTTCACTAGATTGATGACAAATGTGGCCTTGAAGGACTTTGATCTCACTGAAAATGAATCAAAGGTGATGGGGCTAATTGACGATGAAGTGACCCTTGGGGACATAATTGATGTAAGCGGGATAGATGAATCAGAGTTAAGCAGGATAATCTACTCACTTGCAAAAGCAGGTATTTTGAGAGGACATTGAGGTTGGGTTAATGGCAAAGATACTTATTGCTGATGACAGTGCAACCGATATCAGGTTTATAATGTCTGTATTGGACGTGACACGCCATTCCCTCTCTATCGCAAGGGATGGAGAAGAGGCCGACAAGATGATCAGGGGAGAACCTTTTGACCTTGTAATTCTTGACGTAGTGATGCCTAAGAAAAATGGCTTTGAACTCTGCAGGGAGATGAAAAAGGATGAAAAATTGAAAAAAATACCAATAATTATTTTATCATCTAAGGGCCAGGAGAGTGATAAACTATGGGGGCTAAAGCAGGGTGCTGATGAATACCTAACAAAGCCTTGTATTCCAAAGGATCTGCTCCTTGCGGTACACAGGTGTTTGAAAAATGAATAATGAAAAGCAAGATGGTGCAAGTCAAGAGCGGACTTACTGTGTTTTTAAAGTAAGCGACAGGGAATTTCTTTTGCCAGCGGAAAAAGTGAAGGAAATTGTCGAGGTGGTGCGAATATTTCCCATTCCAGGAGCCCCAGAGTATGTATACGGAGCTTTCCCGTTGCGTGGAAGTGTCACTCCCGCGATAGACATGTCGAAGATTTATCCGATTGAAGAACCTTCATACGTTAATGCCAAACTGCTTATTGTCGAGGTGGAAAAGGAAAATATAGGCTTTCTCTCAGAAACAACTCCATACCTGGTCACCTTTGATGTCGATATTCATATTGAAGATATAATCAACATAGAAGAGTTTTTCGAGAAGTATCGAATAAAAAAGTAGGAACATAGTATGCTGGAAGACTCTGAACTGCGTGAATGTTTCCTATTAGAAGCTGAGGATTATATCACGATTCTCAACAGGGGAATCTTGGAATTGGGGAACTCCCCGAGGAACGATGCACTCTTAGAAGACCTCTTTAGAGTGGCGCATACTCTGAAAGGCGCAGCTGCCCTCATGTCGCTCACCGTCACTAGTAATATTGCCCATAAGATGGAAGATATCCTTGAAGACTTAAAAGATAGAAAAATAGAGTTAGATCCAAATGTAACAAGGCTTCTCTTGTACCAGGTCGATGCACTTACAGGTCTCATACATGATACAGCAGAAGGTAAGGGTGAGCGTCATGAGATTGAAGAACAGGTGTTGCAGAAAGTAGAAGAGCTGTTTGCGAAAGATAGAGCGACAGACGCCCCCTTTGAGGTCTGGTCCTCAACGAAACCTATTCCATTAGAGGCGGAAAGGCGTCGGTCACCTGGCAGAAGAAAAGAGGATAAAGAATTTTTTTCGGGTACTTTTGTCAAGGTTGACATTCGAAAAGTTGAGCAGATGTTAAATCTTATGAATGAGGCAACGATAAAGAAAAATTACTTGATAGAAAAGGCAAAAAAGGCGGGGGAGATTGCCGATGAGATATTGTTCTCGGGCAAAAGACTAAACCGAGAGGTCAACACTTTTGTTGATCAATATGCATACACGCTATCGAGAAAACGGAACTATATCGAACCTCTCTCTTCAGAGTTTGGAGAACTTGAATTTGACAGATACGACGAACAAAATCTCTTTTCACGGAAGCTTCAGGAGATAGCAAATGATTTGACAGAGGCAATCAAAGAATTCTCAGAATTATACGAATTATTTTATGATGACGTGAGATCTCTAAATAATCTGATAAAGTTACTGAGATCTAATGTCTCTGAAACAAGAATGGCAGAAATCGGGAAATTGTTTCTCCGTTTTCTCAGACCGGTTAAAGACTTAGCTGGACAATTTGGCAAAGAGGTGAGCCTTCAGGTGCTCGGCGGTGACACGAAGATAGACAGGGTTATATTCGAGCGACTTTTTGATCCCCTCATGCATTTAATGAGAAACGCTATAGGACATGGTATTGAAGAGATAGATGTGAGGCTGAAGAAAGGTAAAACGAAGGAAGGACTCATCCTGTTTTCTGTCAAGAGTCAAAACGATACCATTATCCTCGAGATAAGTGACGACGGGCGGGGTATAGACACGGATGAATTATTTATGGAAAGTGTCAAAAGGGAACTGTTTCGACCCGAGGATAACCCGTCAAGGGAGGAACTTCTCTCTTTGATTTTCTTACCGTGGTTTACGACTGCAGAAAGCCCAGATCTGACCTCCGGCAGGGGGATGGGGATGAGTGCCGTAAGAAAAGAGCTTGCGACAATTAATGCAACTATTGACGTGAGTTCGGAGCTTGGAAAGGGTACAACTTTTAGGATTAGAGTGCCTTCGGTGCTAGCAATAATGAATCTCATTGTCTTTAATTACAAGAACATAGAGTTTGAGATACCGGTAAATCTCATTGAAGAGATAATTAAGTTTGATTCCAGCGATCTTATAGAGGGCTCTCCACATATGATGAATTACAAAGGGAAGCCTATACAGGTGAAGAGTTTTGACGAGGTGTTCAGGAGTGCGAATAAAGCTATCTCTGGCCAGTTTGTTCTGATATGCAATCTGTCTAACAAGAAAGTGGGACTGATTGTCGATAACGTGTTAGGGCAGGAGGAGACTATAATAAAACCATTGAACAATTTCTTGGAAGGGCTGTCTCTCTATGCCGGGACTACTATAGCCGGCGATGGGAAAGTTAGATTTGTCATTAACCCAATCATTATATTTGAAGATCAGGTCTATTCCTTCAGCAACCCGGCGCTTGAAAGCGAGAGTTCCGAAGCTAAAAAAATTCTTGTCGTGGATGATTCGCTTAGTGTGAGAAAGTACGTGAGTTCTTTTCTTGAGGATAAGCAATTGAAGGTTTACACAGCCTCCAACGGAATCGAAGCATTGAAAATGCTTGACGTCGACGAAGTGCAAGTTGATCTCATTATCTCAGATCTTGAGATGCCGGAAATGCACGGATACGAACTTATCAGTAGGATAAAAGACTCAGCACGGCTCAAACGGATACCTATTGTTGTTCTCACCTCAAGAGGCACCGACAAACATAGAGAAAAAGCTGTGGAACTCGGTGCTGCGGACTATCTCATAAAGCCTTTTGACGAGAAGGCACTGATGAATATCTTGAAGAAATTCCTTTTGATCCCCGCCTAACTTCTGTGCGGAAGTAATGCCCAAAAAAGATTGTTAATCTACTCTATGGATGCTCAATCCTCTCGCCTTCTGTGAGATCGTCTGACCACTAAGCATCGCCTATAGTTGCGTCTTGGGTTTTCGTCCACAGCAAGAATCTGCTTAATCAATCCTTTCTTGATGTGCCTCTGTGGCGAGGTATCAAGAAAGGCAAGGCAAACTACTAAAATTTAAACCGAGTCGTGGAAGATATGATGGTATTTGAACTGACGGAAAGCGAGTTTGATATCTCGACCATGAAATCATGGACGACACTTAAAATTTGGAGAGATATCTGACGAACTTCCTCCATGGAGGTGACAACTTTTGTAGTAAGTTCCCGTTGACCTTCGGCAGTCTGATTAATTTCGGTTATGAGGGAACCTATGTTCTGTATTGTAGTCGAGATTTCGTCAAAGATTGTTCCAGTGTTCGTCGCCATGATTGTCTCCATTTCGACATGCTTGGTCTCTTCCTCAAGGTGTTTTGTAACACCAGCTGCTTCTGTTTGTATGGAGCTTATAATTTCTCCGATTTGTTTTGTCGATTTTGCTGCCCTATCAGCGAGCCCCCTGATTTCCTCTGCGATCACGATGAAGCCTTTGCCTTGTTCGCCTGCCCTTGCAGCTTCTATGGATGCGTTAAGGGCAAGGAGATTTGTCCTGTCAGCAAATTCAGTGATAAGGTGTGATATGGTCCCTATCTCCATGAGCTTCTCCGAGAGGTTCTTCATCCTTTTGTTGATCGCTTGAACGGTGGCTCGTATTAACTGCATCCCATCGATTGAATCAGATACAATTGTCGAACCCTTATTTATGGCCCCCAGGGCACCTTCAGAGATTCGCTGGGCTGTTCTAGTTCTGTCGGATATTGCGTTTGCAGAAGCGGCCGACAGATCAACTGCCTCTGATGCTATTTGGACTTCGGTTGTCTGCCTTTGTGCTCCGTTCTCCAGCTGGGGAATTATGTTTGAGAGAGTATTACTTTTCTCGCGAGCATCCTCTGCAGATAGCTTGACTCCTTTGATTAGATCAGAAAGTCCTGCCACCATGAGATTGAATGCATCTGCCAGGGAGCCGGACACATCAGGCGTGACCTCGGCTCTTTGCGAGAGATCTCCCTCAGATGCAGCGCTCAGGACGTTCAAAAGCTTTATGATGTTCTCCTGTGTCTTCTTTTTTTCGCTTTCAGCCTGACTAAAGGCTGAAAGCTTTTCCATGATATCATTGAATGTCTCCGCGATATCCGAAAATTCATCATTCATTGACAGTCTGATTCTATGATAATATTCTCCTTTTTTCAGATAACTGATGCCTGTTTCCATTGAGCTGATGGGCTTCACCACGCTCCGTTTGAACCATATAATGTTAAAGACCGACATCAATAGTACGGTTAAAATCATAAGAGCTATCGCAGGGGCATATTTTGAGATAGAGATTATGTCCATTTTAGGCGCAACGTATATTATAAAAGAGCCTAATAGCACAGTGGTTATGAGAAGAACAGAAACGAGAAAGACTGCTAGGAATCTTATGAAAAGACTATTTATCCGCATCATGGCTCCTCTTAAAAAAGCAGCACGGCTGTTTTCGGCAAATTTTATAACAATAGCCGAAGTTTGTCAATGTGGAGGACCTTTTATGCGGAGCTCTGTCTGTGATTTTCGTGGGCAGAAATTTTGTGCAGTGTTCGAGGTAGTGAAGGAATACCTCGAGAAGAGGGATCGGTGAGGAATACAGAGATGAAAGTACCTCTAATTAGGCGCATGCTTAAGTATTTTATTGAGGCGTTGTCTAAGATAATTGAAAGTTCATGTTTTCTTGCAATGCAGAGGTAATGGTCTGTCATTAATCTTCCAAAGTCACCCTCAGCAGTTCATCTATGGATGTAGTCCCCTCCATTACCTTTCTTATGGCGCTCTGGCGTAATGTTAACATCCCCAACTTCATGGCTTCCCTCTTTATCTCAACCGCTGAATCGCCTCGATGAATTAAGTCTTTAAGCTCTTCCCGCATAGGCAAGACCTCGTAGATTGCTATCCTGCCCCTGAACCCAGTGTTGCTACAGTTTTTACAACCTTTCCCCATATAAAATTTAGCCTTTTTTATTTCGTCAAGTGGAAAACCCATTTTCTCCAATACCGACTCTGGCAATTGTTGTTCCTCCCTGCAATAAGGGCAAACCTTTCTCATGAGTCTTTGCGCTGCGATTAATATAAGAGATGAGGATACGAGAAAAGGCTCTATTTTCATATCAACTAGTCTTGTCATGGTCGATGGAGCATCATTTGTGTGCAGCGTGCTCAGTACTAGGTGTCCTGTCAACGCAGCCTTTATTGAAATCTCAGCTGTCTCATGGTCCCTTATTTCACCAATCATAATAATATCAGGGTCTTGCCTGAGAAATGACCTCAGTGCCGAGGCGAAAGTGAGGCCGATCTCTTCTCTTATTTGTCCCTGGTTTATCCCAGGTAAAGTAAATTCTATAGGGTCTTCAGCGGTCATGATGTTTACGCCTGATCTGTTGAGACGAGAGAGGGCAGCATACAGGGTTGTAGTCTTACCGCTGCCGGTGGGCCCGGTAACGAGGATCATCCCATATGGTTTTTCGATGGCATCATAAAAATCCTGCAGCTGATCGTCTTCAAAGCCCAATTGGGGCAGGTCTAATTGCACCGCTGATTTGTCAAGTATTCTGAGTACTATTTTTTCTCCAAGATGGGTCGGGAATGTGGAGACTCTGAGGTCTATCATCCGGTCCTCACCAAATTTGAGTTTTATCCTTCCATCTTGGGGTAACCTCCGCTCTGATATATCAAGGCTGGAGAGTATCTTTATTCTTGAAAGCATCGCATTTTTTATTTTTAGGGGAACTTTCAAAATGGGCTGTAATACACCATCGATTCTGTATCTAACGTTCACAACTTTTTCAGAAGGCTCAATATGGATATCACTTGCCTTGGATTGAACAGCTTTCCACAGAATGTTGTTCACCAACTTTATGATTGGAGCATCGATCTGTTCTATAACCTCTTCGTTCTTTTCAGTGAAAGTGGTGATATTCTCAAGGGCGCTGTCGATTACTTTGTTGAAATCCTCTGATTCTAGAACGGTGTGTTCCTGAGACTTCTTGTTTCTTTTGGATGCGTCCAAGGACGCCTTTGTAAGATAATATTTTTCTATCGCTTCTGTAATCGCTGATTCGGTAGCTATGTACAAGGAAACTTTCGTGCCAGTAAGGAATTTGATATTATTGATCGCAAATCTGCTAGAGGGGTCTGCTACAGCAATCCTCAAGGAATCTCCATCCCACGATATAGGGAGCATAAGGTATTTTCTTGCTGTCTCATAGGGGATCAATTTCGACAAAGATGTATCGATTCTACAGTTGGCCAAATTGATGAGAGGCATATCATAGCTGTTACCCAGCACTATCGCCAGATCTTCTTCAGTGATATACCCTAAGTGCAGGAGGACGGAACCGAGGCGTTTCCCCTCTTTTTTCTGAACAAGCAAGGCTTCCAGAAGTTGCTCTTCTGTGATCAGGCCAGCCTTTAAGAGTAATTGCCCAAGAGAAGATACACCAACAAGTCCCATTTGATATAAAATACATGAAAAAAGAATTGATGTCAAACAACATAACATCTCGCACTGGCAGGAATTAATGCCGTTTGCCCTCAGAAACTAATCACTTAGGGCTGTTGTTGTTTCCTTTAAACTCCTTCGCTGCTTCGTCATAAAGGTCATTCGCACAATGTCTGTATTTGGGTGAAAAATGCATAATGACAAGGCTTCCCACCTCTGCCTCGCGAGCAATCCTTCCAGCGAGCGCTGCCGTCAGGTGGTTGCGCTCTTTCGCACGGGCTCTGTCCTCTTCAAGGAAGTAGGCCTCACAAAAGAGAAGATCAGATCCGTGAATGAAAGGAATAATCTGTGCCACGTTTTCATCACTCGGAGCTAAATCCATAACATAAGATATTTTCTGCCCTCTCGTAATGGTTACAATTTCCATTAATTCGCCCAGGCTGAAATTATCTTCAGATACCTTTATAATTGTGCTGTCAGGGAGTTTATTCCTAATTGACCATTTCAATTGAGTGATCCAAGGCCCAACGGGGAGTCCCTTGGCGGTTAGCACAGCCTTATTAATGTTGATATGAAACTCCTCCTCCAGTGAAAAGGCCATTACCGGAATATCATGGCAGAGAACTATCCCCTTTATCTTCAGGAGAGAATTGCTGCTCAGAAGTCCCGTAAATGGTGATGCAGGATTATCCTTTCGCATAAAGGCGCTTCTCGCATGAAAACTCGCGTGTGACACAACCAGATTGTCGATTTCGAAAACCTCAATCTTCAAAGGATAGTCATGTATCAGATTCCATGTATACCCTCGGAGTTTTCCCTCAACACAGTTGATGATATTGGCAGGACCATATATATTGAGTGGTATAGCCCTCCTCAAGGTGTTCCTCAACATTATATCAAACCCTATAAAGTGGTCTATGTGCGTGTGAGTCACAAAGATATCGGTAACCTTTAAGAGGCTCCTTGGAGACAGTCTGCCGATATAACCGAGGTCAAACAGGAGTGCTCTCTTTTCCCTCAGAATGTTGACATAGACACAAGGGTCTTCAAAGGGCTTGTTCACGGAGTTCGCATGAAAACTTGGTTTCATAGTGGTATAATTATAGGCAAACTTCAGGGCAGAGGTAAAGAGGAAACGATATCTATTTGATCTATAAACAGCAGGAAGATCACTATTATTGTCTTATCTCTAAATACTCTTTAATGGTCACCTTATCAGTGAGGAGGAATTATGCCTGAACTAAGAAAAGACCCCATTTCAGGAAGATGGGTCATCATATCTATTGAGAGAGGGAAAAGACCTACAGATTTTATCTCTCCTTCTCAGAAAAGAAAAGCGGGGGGGTTCTGCCCATTCTGCCCGGGCAACGAACACACTGCGCCTCCTGAGATACTCACCTTCAGGCCTGCCAGCACAGCACCGAACTCTGCTGGCTGGTCACTTCGGGTAGTTCCTAATAAATTCCCTGCGTTACAGATCCAAGGAGACCTGAATAAAATGGGTGAAGGGGTGTTCGACAGGATGAACGGCATTGGAGCACATGAAGTTATCATTGAGAACCCAGAGCACCAACTCTCACTGGCAACGATGTCTCAAAGAGCTCTGGAGGATGTGCTCTGGGCATATTATTTCAGATTGACCGATCTTAAGAAAGATATTCGTCTGAAGTATGGCCTTGTCTTTAAGAACGAAGGCGAGGTGGCAGGGGCATCGCTTGAGCACAGCCATAGCCAGATTATCGCACTGCCAATAGTACCAAAGACCGTAAACGAAGAAATATTCAACGCGGCAAAGTACTATGAGAACAAAGAGAGGTGTTTATTCTGTGATATCATCAATCAGGAATTGTCGGCCGATAAACGGGTTATCTATGAAAATGATAAATATGTGGCCATGTCGCCTTTTGCTCCGAGGGACCCCTTTGAAACGTGGATATTGCCCAAGAGTCATGAGTCGACCTTTTACCCGCCTGATAAGAGTTTCTCAAGTCTCGCTGAGATATTTCAGAGGGTTTTGAGGCAGCTTGATAGGGTTCTTGACGTCCCCCCATATAACTTCATCATCCACACGTCTCCTTTCAAAGAAGAGATCAATGAGTATTATCATTGGCACATTGAGATTTTGCCGAGGCTCACAAAGAGGGCTGGGTTTGAATGGGGGTCTGGTTTTTACATAAACCCCACATCTCCTGAAGAGGCGACCAAGTTTATGAGAGAGACAAAGATATGAAGATTGCCATTGTAACGTCAGAGGCCTATCCGTACTCAAAGACGGGCGGACTTGCGGATGTGACTGGTGCATTGTTTACTGAATACACAAGAATGGGACACGAGACCTACCTCTTTGTTCCTCTTTACAGGGAGACTAGAAAAAAATATCAAAAAGACATTCGGGATACAGGCATTACATTTGAGATTCCCCTTGGAAAAGATACAAGAGAATGCAAGATCTTTGGGCTCGATGTTGATCTAAAGATGAAGGGTTCGGGAGGCAACGATAGAAAATCATCACATAAATTCCGTGGCCGGGCTGCTGGATCATCTGCAAGAGTCTTTTTTATATCGAATGATTATTTTTTCGACAGGGAAGAACTCTACGGGATCTCGAGCGGCGAGTATCCGGATAATGATCAGCGATTCATCTTTTTCTGCAGGGGCGTTCTTGAGGTCTGTAAGAGAAAAGGTATCAGTCTGGATATACTTCATTGCAACGATTGGCAGACTGGAATTATCCCTCTCTACTTAAAATCGGTTTATAGCAAGGATCCATTGTTTGGGAGGATCAAGTCTGTCTTCACAATCCACAACCTTGGTTATCAGGGAATATTTCCATCTCGGACCATGGAAATAACGGGCCTGGGCATGGATCTTTTTAACCTTGAAGGCATCGAATTTTATGGAAAAGTAAATTTGTTGAAAGCAGGCATTGTCGGCGCGGATATCATCACGACCGTTAGCAAGACGTATGCAACCGAGATCCTTACTTCTGAATTCGGTCTTGGGTTAGAAGGGATACTCAGAAAACGAGCAGATGTCTTATACGGCGTTCTTAATGGGATTTCTTACTCGGAATGGGATCCTTCTGTTGACAGATTTCTTCCGCGGACTTACGATGCGGAGGACCTTTCAGGTAAAAGAGCGTGCAAGAAGGATTTGATTAAACAGGTTTCTCTAAAAGAAAATATGAGTTCCCCCCTTTGTTGTTTTGTAGGGAGGCTTTCGCTTCAGAAAGGGATAGAGTTGCTGATCGAAGCAATTCCTGAATTCATAACCCTTGGAGGACAGGTTATTGTCATTGGGAAGGGAGATAAACTTTTGCAGGCACGGCTAACTGACCTCCAGCGTCTTTTCCCCGAACGCTTCGCCCTTGCTATCGGATTTGATGAAGCCCTTGCTCACTTGGCCTACGCTGGCTCGGACATCTTCCTCATGCCGTCATTGTATGAACCGTGCGGTTTAGGGCAGATGATTGCTATGCGATACGGGACGATCCCAGTTGCGAGGAGAACTGGGGGACTTATCGATACAATCACTGACTCTGGGGATACGCCAGAAAAATTCTTCTGCGAGAAAATTTTTGGTCCGACAGTGGAAACCGGCTTCCTCTTCACCGGGTATTCTGCGGCGCTCTTTGCCCGTGAGCTGAGGAAGGCTTTGTGCGTATACCATAATCAGGAGATTTGGCAAAGGCTGGTTGGAAATGCCATGCACAGGGACTTCTCATGGACTCAGTCTGCGCAACGCTACATCGATCTATACTCAGGTGCGAATGCATGAGAAAAGATGCCAACACGTTGAAGCAGCAGCTTAACAATATCACTCCTAGTCAGGCAGTTCAGGGTTCACCGTCAGAAGGGATCACGCAATACCTGCAGGATGCAGTGGACAGGTATATGGAGCTACTCGGTACCACAGAAACGCAGCTTCATAGGCTCAAGGTCGTTTACGAACTGACAAAGGCAATCATATCCTTGAACGACTTTGATGAACTGCTGAAGCACATATCGGAGGAAACGACAAAGATTTTCAATGCAACCTATTGCCTTATCCGCCTCATCGAAGATGACAAGCTCAAGGTGAGAGCATCTTTTGGGGTACCCGAGCTTTTGGGGGATCATTTGACACTCAATATTGGCGAAGGGATTGCGGGAAAGGCAGCACAGCAGGATAAAACGGTACTGCTTAAAAGACTTGAGGACTTAGGTTCGGCGAGCTATTTGGCGCGGCATCTCAACATAACTACAGCAATCTGTAGTCCTATGAGGATAGGTGACCAGATAATAGGCACCTTCGGCCTTTACGATAAAAAGGCGGACGACGGTTCGATCATCCCCTTTACCGAAGACGATGTGAGTTCTCTCGAGGGCTTCGCATCCATTGCCGCCATCGTTATAGAAAAATCAATGCTCTATGAGAATGCACTACGACAAGAGCGAGAGGCAGTAGAGGCAAAGAAAAATGTTGAGGAACTCAAGGAGTATTTGGAGGGGCTTATAGAAAATTCCGCTGATGCCATTGTGACTACTGACCTCGATGGTGTAGTCACTTCTTGGAATCAGGGGGCTGAGAAGATTTATGGTTTTGGACACGAAGAGGTCATCGGCCAATTCTTGCCTTTTCTCCCCAATTTCCTCATCGAGACGGAAAAGGCGTATATCGAACAGGTGAAGAGGGGTGAAACGATAAAGGACATCGAAACCGTGAGAAAGACCAAAGACGGCGGCATTATTGATATTAACCTCACCTTATCTCCAATCAAAAATGTGGCAGGCAAGGTAGTTGGCACATGTGGTATTGCCAGGGACATTACCGAAAGGAAAAGGATTCAAAAGGATCTTGAAAGGAAAAATACTGAGTTATCAAGACTATTCTTTATCAGTTCTGCTATGCGGGGGACTCTGGAGCTAGACAAATTACTCAGGATGGTCCTCACAGCCGTAACCATCGGCGACGGTCTTGGGTTCAACCGAGCGATGCTCTTTCTCCTAGATGAAGACAGGATGGTATTAAAAGGGGCAATGGGTGTAGGTCCTGCTAGTAATGAGGAGGCATGGGAGATATGGTCAAAATTGTCCCTTGAGCAAAAAAACCTGCTTGCCGTCATGGAAGAGATTATGGCGGGTCCATCACGTAAAGATTCCTTCATGGACCGTATTTGTTGTGGCATAGAAATTCCCCTTGACAAAGATTCTTGCATCACGAGGGCCGTAAAAGAGAAAAAACCATTTAATATTACTAATGCAATGTCAGAGCCATGCTCTGACTTCATCCTCACCCAGCAAACCGGAACCCTGGCCTATGCGGTGGTGCCGCTCATCTCAAGAGACAAGGTGATTGGGGTCTTGTGGGTTGATAATTTGTATTCAAGAAGACCCATCACAGACCGTGACATCGAGTTTTTGTCGGCGTTCACTGACCAAATGAGTTCTGCCGTAGAGAACGCGAGACTATTCGAGCATGTGGCACAAGCGGAGCAGGAACTTGAGAATATATTTGAATCTATTTCCGACCTTGTTTTTATCAACAGCAGTGATTATAGAATCAAGCGGGTTAACAGGGCGGTGCTCGAAAAAATGGGGAAGGCAACTGAGGAAATTGTCGGCCGGAGGTGTTTTGAGGTTTTTCATGGAACGACTGAACCGTCGCAGAAATGTCCGCACCATAAAACAATAATGACGCACAAGTCTTTTATTGAGGAGTTGGAAGAGCCGCAGCTTGGAGGTACCTATTTGTTTTCAAGTTCCCCACTGTTCACCAAAGCGGGAGATCTTCTGGGGACTGTGCATGTGGCGAGGGATATAACAGAGATAGAAAACCTTAGGGAAAGGGTCGTTTCTTCTGAACGGATGGCAGCGCTCGGGGAGATGGCTGCAAAAGTTGCCCATGAAATAAGAAACCCACTCCTTTCGATAGGCGGTTTTGCGAGAAGACTCGAAAAAGGACTCGATGGTGAATTCAAAGAAAATGCAAGAATTATTGTTGATGAGGTGAAGCGCCTTGAAGGCATTCTGAACAACACCTTGGCCTTTGTGAAGACGGATCGGCTCGAGATTAAAGCGGTGAATATAGAAGATATTCTGGACAGTGTCGCCGCTCTGTGTGAGCCTGCATTGAATGAAAGAGGCAACAGACTCTTGAAAGATATAGAGCTCCCGATGACAGTGTCTGCTGACCCTAACAGGTTCAAGCAGGCCCTTTTGAATCTACTATCAAATGCAAACGAGGCAACAGAAAAAGGGCAAATCACAATAAGAGCGTATAGATCAGCCGTTCTCTCCGAAGCTGATCTTACTGGCCGCAGAAGAGAACAAGAAGAGGCTGTGATAGAGATAGCAGACACGGGGTGCGGCATTAATGAAGAAGATATTGGGAGGATATTTGACCCCTTTTTTACTACCCGTCCCGCTGGAACAGGTCTTGGTCTGTCAATAACAAAAAAGATTGTTGAAGAGCAGGGGGGGAGGATAGAGGTAACCAGTGCACTGGGCAATGGTACCACATTTAAAATTTATTTACCTTTGAAGGAGGACTGACGTGAAAATAATGGTTGTTGATGACGAGAAAAATATATTGAAACTATACGAGATGGAACTCCAGGATGAGGGATACACGATTGTCACCGCAAACTCGGGGAAGGAGGCATTGGAGGTCTTTGAAAGGGAAAATCCCGACATTGTGACCCTTGATATTCTGATGCCTGACATGGATGGAATCCAAGTATTGAGGTACCTTAAAGAGAAAAAGCCCTCTTTGCCAGTGATAATGCTTACTGCCTATGATTACAGGGACGATTTTTCTGTTTGGGTATCAGATGCATATGTGGTCAAGTCATCAGACCTTACAAATCTGAAGGCTGCAATAAAACAGATCATTGAGAAAAGATGATCATCCCATCATTCTTGATGTCGATTCTCCTGCATATGGCGGTATCTCAATTGGCAGATGGGGAAGCAAGATTGTCTTCGTTAAAGGGGCGTTGCCATCTGAGACGGTCGAAGTAAAAATTGAAGCTGAAAAAAAAGATTACTATATCGCATCTGTTGTTCAGATACACAAAGCCTCACCGTACAGAATTTCTCCGACGTGTCAATACTTCACCTCTTGTGGCGGTTGTCATTTGCAATATCTGTCTTACGGGCAACAGATTTCATTGAAAGAGGCCGTTCTTGCCGATTGTCTTAAAAGGATTGCGTCAATAGACATACCCATCTCACCGTCCATCTTTTCCAACAGCCCGTGGGGTTACCGTCGCAGAGGACAGTTCAAGGTCTCCTTCACTGGTATCGGATTCCATCGTGAAAAGACGAGAGAGATAATTCCGATTTACGGGTGTCCTCTTGTTGTGGACGAGATAAACGCTTGTCTCGGGAAGCTTGGGTCGATGATGGAAGACTTCCCAAAGCTGTTTCATGGCATCACCGAAATACAGCTTACCTGCGGCGATGGCGTTATTGGGCTGATAAAAACTAAGAACGGGCAAATCCACGATATGCCCCTTCTGCGTGAATTATTGCCGAAATCAGGGCTTGCAGGTGCGGTCGTCCAACAAAAAGATAGCTACAAAATGTGCTATGGCAGACGGAATATAACACTTGCCCTTCACAACCTGAGGTATGTTGTTTCACCGATGACCTTCTTCCAGAGCCACTGGGCACTCAACCAGATAGTGGTCCAGTTAGTCAAGGACAGCCTGCAGCCACTTAAGGGCCTCAGGATCCTTGATCTATATGCAGGTGCCGGCAATTTTTCTCTTCCCCTCGCCTCTGACGCTGAGGAGGTGATTGCTGTTGAGGAAAATGCGTATGCTATAGATGATGCAATGAGGAATGCAAAAATCAACTCCATAAAGAACTGTAGATTTATCCGTTCTTCTGCGGAACATCTGGTCCCGGCTTCTCCCGTGAATATTGTGATAGTCGATCCCCCTCGGGCAGGCCTTACAAAAAAAGCAATAGATACGATATGCGACCTGATGCCGGAGAGAATCGTCTATCTATCATGCCATCCTGCTACTTTTGCGAGGGATCTGAAGAGATTTCTTGTGACCTATGATATAGAGTCTGTGAGAATGATCGATTTCTTTTCCCAAACCTATCACATTGAGGCAATAGCCTTTCTCAGAGCAAAATAACCTGGGTATTGTGATTTCTGGGCTTATTTGAAATTCTGAGTCAGATAATACGCGCCGGATCCATCGTATGCAACACCCACACCGATGAACTTATAATCTTTACTAAGGATATTAACTTGGTGAGATGTACTCTTCATCCAGCGATTCATCATTGCATCCGCGACGTCTTTGGCAGAACTCACCAACCCATATCCCAGCACATTCCCCACTGGCATCATGCCGATGTTTTCTGCGGCGACAAAAGGTTGCTCTCTCTTTCTTGTGGTCCCCTGTTGATCTGACTGTAGGGATGGACTTCTCCTTCCAAGTGTGCTATGGGTCAATGAGCAGTTGTTTGCCATATCGATACTGTGTTGTCTTGCAATTGTGCTAAGTGCCGAGTCCATTCGCAGCAGGTTTATTTTAAATTTCTTTCTCTCTTCGTTAACTTGCTGGAAAATCATAATTTCTATGTCATGGCTATCAGAAGTCACCACGGCATTTATTGCGGTATTTCTATCGGCTGATTCGATTGCGTGAAGCATCTGGTTTGGTGAGAAAGGCATTGGAACTAACACGAGTAAGATTAAGGATGAAACAGTCAAAACCATCTTTGATCCAGTCTTTGTATGGATGATGGTAGATGATAAAAAACAATTCGACATCATCTGAAATGCCAGCTTAAAACGTGTTACTATGCCATGTAACTTCAACGACGTGTTTTTCATATTTAGGGTATTTCAATCAGAACTTTCCTCACTTTGTCAGGTCGCAGCACTTTTGTAAAATTTCCCTTTCCGTAAATGAGCAAAAATTAACTGATCTGCACAGTTTCATGGTATGTAGATGCCCGAGATGTCTGAAACAATCCACAATCCTTTTTCATCAGGACGCTCCTTTATGGTGACAGCAGCATCGTTGAATATCAGACGTTGTCCTTTTGGTCTAGTGGCGCCATCGGTAACTTCGAGAGTGATTGACTTTATCTCAACATTAAAAGCGGCGGTTCCCATATAAGTTTTCTCAGCTAGAGATATTGGTTGAATTTTGCCAATCCGCAATTCTGCAACCTTGAAGCGCCTTTCCTCAAAGTGTTTGATGATTGTGCTTCTGACAGTAGATTCGGAAGGCTGCACCGCACAACCACTAAAGGAGATGCCCCAGGTGAGAATTAAGAGAAAAGCAGCAATATTTCTATTCATTATTTTCGTGAATTAAGTATAACTCAATGAGCTGATTATAATAAAGAAGAGGCGCCTCTCAGCAAGTTTAGAGAAGCCGTCCTTAAAGGTTGCCTGTTACCGGTCGTAGCACCTATGATTATGAGTAAGTGAAATTTTTCCCCTTTAATCACCTGATCGATCAATTCTAGCGCTACTGAGGGCGTAAGGAACGATACTTTATTTTATCGGGACCGATCGATGTAACTGGTTAGTTTATAGGAAGGAAAGCATTCTCGGCATTGATCCCCAAGATTAAGTAAAGTTTTCAAATTAATTTGTTCCATTAGTAGATTTCTTAATGTATAATATGCTGACTTAAGTGGTTGTTCCCTGGGACAGCCAGAGTGCGGGCCATGCCCGGAGTGTTTGAAATATTGCCAAAGAATATGCCCAGAGGGTCGCTCATGTCCCCTAGGGGCAGAAGGAGGACGAGAGATGGCAGTTTACAAGTATATCGAGTTGGTTGGAACTAGCACAGAGTCTTGGGAAAAGGCAGCGGCTGCAGCCGTGGAAGTAGCAGCGAAATCGCTGCGCGAACTTCGTGTCGCTGAGGTGCTAGAAACGGATTTGACGATTGAGAATGGCAAAGTTGCCCTTTTCCGCACAAAGATTCGGCTTTCCTTCAAGTATGAAGCGAACTAGTCCCTAATTTCTGTGAGAAGGAAAACTCAAGGCATCATGCAGTGCGTTCACAAGGACGTTCAATTTTGATCTAATGTTGGGAGAGTGAGAACGGGATTTGCCATCCAGCAGCTACGTAACAAATTCTGCCCTCACTCTCTATGGTCGTGTGAATTTTACAACACAATCTGAGAAGTAACCTTCTGGTCGCATACCACGTGTGAACACACGGAGAACAGTAGGTAACGTCAATTTTTTTCTGACTGCAGGTCTCTTACGCGATGGCATTTTTTTTGAGCATTTGCACGAAGACTTCAGTGAATTACTAAAAAAGATGCCACGGTAGCGTATGTCTTTTTTTGTGGACCAGATTGCCTAATAGTACTCCTTTGTTTGATGCCCTGTTTGTCTATATGCACAGCCTGCTCATGTCCTCGATCAATCCCATGCGGGGAGGGGCCTTTTTGGTATCTCTGTGGGGAAAAAACAGATATTTCAATTCGGGTTCCCCTAGCTATATATGCTTGCCGTGTCGTTAGAGAAATATTGCATGTAAAAACCGGGGCGCACCGAATCATATTGTTGACAACTCTTTATTTTTATGCAAGCAACATCTATTAAACAATCAGGGAGAGAAATGGCAAGGGAATTATTCGGGATAACGTTACAGTTATCGATACTATCTGCCTTAATGATGTCCATTGATAGTGGAGGGTCTTTATGAGAAGTGGATCGAAGGGATAAACCTTTACAAATCATCGCCTGTGATATACTACATCTAGTGAGCCTGCACTGACAAACTGGTGCGGATCAGTCTGCGTGTGGTCGAGTAGTGAACGATAACTACGGAGCCAAGACTATCTATTGAGGAAACCTGACATCTTCGTCCTTTTTCAGCTGTTCTCCCCCTCTTCCACCCGATATCTTATAGGAGGATGAGTATATAATGAAAAAGGAGTATCTGTGAGTTATCAGAACACGGGACAAGCAATGTTATTACTCAAGAAGCTCACGAATACGAAGGTTCTCGGAAAGAAGACGTGGCAAGAAAAGTCGCGATGCAAGTATTGGCGGTGATGCTTTCTCCTTGGATCAATTCACTTGTTGAGAAAGATAAATTTTCAGTTCGGCGAGGTTAATCTATGGGACTTTACGATTTGACGTTTTATGATATTATCTGTCGGAACGCCGTGTGCTATCAGACTAAGTCGGCTTGGTTTGAAGCAGACGATAACCGTGCGCTGACCTTTGCTCAGTATAAGGAGCGGGTGGATCGGCTTGCCTGCGGCCTTCAGAAAGTCGGAGTTCAGCGTCATGACCGCATTGGCGTTCTCGCTAAAAACAGTATGGAATACTTTCTTCTTTACGGAGCAGCCGGTGCTCTTGGCGCTATCATGCTGCCAGTCAATTGGAGGCTCTCTACCGATGAGATCGTATTCAACCTAAATGACTGCGAACCCAGCGTCTTTTTTGTCGATCCGGAATACCACGTAATGATAAGTGAAAGTCGGAACAGATTTCCGACGGTAAAGTCATTTTGTAGTCTCAAATCAGAAGGGGACGGTTTTAAGGCTATTGATGAGTTAATGGCAAATGACGGCAGATTTATGAGGGCAGATATTTCTTCAGATGACGGTTTTGTGATCATTCATACCGCGGCTGTTACTGGGCGGCCTAGAGGCGCCTTGCTCAGTCACGCTAATATACTCTGTTCTAATCTGCACTTCATTTACTATTTGAAAATCACTCAAGAAGACGTGCATCTTAACTTGCTTCCCATGTTTCACATCGCTGGACTAGTCACCGCGACCAGCGCCTTCCATTCGGGTGCGCTGAATGTGAACATGAGTAGATTTGATGCTGAGAAAGCGGTGAATCTTATCGAAGACAGAAAAGCCTCGTTCTTTTTCGACTTCGCACCGATACTTTCAAATATCTTAGATCAGCAGGCAAAAGCTGAAAAAAGCATTTGTTCACTAAGGGCAGTTGTCGGGATAGATGTACCTAAAATCATAGAGAAATATCAGGATATTGCTCGAGGAACATTTTACTGCATGTACGGACAGACAGAGACATCCTGTTTGGTGTCAGTCGGTCCTTATAATAATTGTCCTGGCGCGACAGGCCAACCCATCCTGCTCGGCAATGTGCGCATAGTGGATGACAATGACAAGCCGGTCCCCGCGGGGAGCCCCGGAGAAATCACACTCCGGGGGCCGATGGTCTTTCGAGGTTATTGGAACCTGAGGGATGACAACACCTACACCTTTCGGAACGAATGGCACCATACCGGAGATCTCGGCCGCTTTGATGATGAAGGCTTTTTGTGGTATGTGGGGCGTAAAGCAGACAAGGAGCTTATCAAACCAGGCGGGGAAAACGTCTATCCTGCCGAAGTGGAAAAAGTCGCACTTCAACATCCGGCGATAGAGAAATGTGTGGTGATCGGGGTTCCTGATCCAAAATGGAAGGAAGGTATCAAGGCAGTATGTCAATTAAAGTCAGGCGTGAAGATCACCGCCAAGGAACTGATCCAGTTCGTCGGTTCGCGGATTGCCAGTTACAAAAAGCCCCAGTATGTGGAGTTTGTACCCGAAATCCCCCTGTGCAGCGATGGTACTCCTGACAGATCCAAAATCAAGAAATTGTATGGCGGTGAGCAGAAAAGTTGATTCGGGTCTCTCAGCGAAACCTTTTTTTAAAGCAATAAACACTTTGTTCGACATCTCTGTTTGTTGGCAGCTCGTTATGAGCGAGAACCGGACAGACTTTTAAGATTGCATTTCAGGCCAAAAAGAGATACCCAGGTCATCTAATGGAGCGACCGGCTGAAATCGATTGGTAGGGCCAAGCTTTGGATTTTGAACTAAAAGAGGAAGAGAGCCCTATAAATAAAGCAAGTGCTCCGACCACAATTTTCTATTTTTTATAAAAAAATTCTTTAAGTTTGAGAAAATTCGTATAGACTTTTGAATGTAGAGAAGATTGTCGAGAATTCAACGCGAGGAATGTGATCGACTCAATCCTCATCGGCTCCAGCTTCTGATGTGGCCGATGCCCTTTTCCCTGCACCCTTCAATGCCGAACTGTGGTAAGACCACATCCCTCAAGTATTGCTGCCTTGCAACATATCAGTAGGTTAAGAACACCAAGTGACCAGACAAACGAGGTTTTTTTCGATCTCCAGTCTTTCTCTCACTGTGAAAGAGAAATACTGAGGACTCTCAATGAGGATGGAGACAATCTCTTTCATCCGGCGCTGCTCCATATCTATATCCTTTCAACTGAACATCAACTAGTAAGAAAAGGCAATTCCTCTAACACCTCTTAACTAACATTAATCGGTCTTCTACTCAACAACTGATCTATCCACCCACAAGACCCTCTCCTGCAAGAAGAAGAGTGGATAGTCCAGGAACTGCAATTGGAGTCTGAAAAAGTGCAAGCCACTGCCTATACTGTCCTCAAGTCTTGTCGAATCAGGCTCTTTCTTATGATTGTTTTGATGATCATGATTCTGTTCGAACAAGTCATTAAAATTAATTGAGATTAAAGTTATTCCATCGTATAAATGGTATTTGTAAGAACTGAATGACATATCAAAGTCCGCATTCTTGCCCGTACTTCTGCCGGAGAAATCCCTGTCGGAGAAACTGTGGCCGGTCAAGTCTGTATTGCCGAATGAATGATTATATACAAAATCCATTGTCAACATAACACCCGTGCGGTCGAAGCCTAACGCAACGGGAATGCCGCGATCAATTGCGGATGCGCCACTGTTGTCAATATCACATTTTATATATCTGGCTGCTTGATCTATGCAGTTGAGCGGGGCATCGAAGCCCTGAGAAAGGATCACTTGGCTATAGGCAGGATCTATCGTCACAGTCGACGGATAACTATGATAGACCGGATCCGCAATTGCAAGACCAGAGGAAAAAAAACTGATAGACAAAACAGCGATTATAATCATATCTGCCAAGGGACGGTTATTAGGATTGCTACACATAACCTCTCGTTCCTTTCGCACCTTTTGATGGTTTCCCGCTCATCCCAAAGCTGCAGCCAATTGATTTAGTGATTCCCTCTCGTAGATGCCACTGAACTAAGGGAGCGAGGGAAATTGAGCATAAAAAAGCAACCTTCGTGCCATCATAGCTTAAATTTTATGGAGGGTATCACAGGATGCAAATATACAGTGACAAGTCAATAAGGTTGGTCAAGACTGAAAGAAGTTTGATAAAGTCGATCTTCCAAATTAGTGTATCCAAGAGAGTCAAGGTACAGAGTGCTTTGTTACCGAAGGATACACCTAAATTCCCTGCTGCAACTTGCGGATGCAATATCCAAGCGCTTAAAGGATTGTTTTGCTCACTTCGTTAGTGTAACTGCTCTCGTTGCCCGACTTATCATAGGCGGTAACAGCAAAGTAGTACGTGCCGGGGGAGAGACTCTGAACCGTATACGTTACAACATTCCCAACATCCATGACCTTGCCGTACTGCCCTGAAGATGTTCCATAGTAGACCTTGTACCCTGCTATAATTATTGAGGAGGATTCCATTGGCGGATCCCAGGCTAGGGTCACACTGGACAGACCCGGCGCGTTTGAGGAATCGCCTTGTTCCCCACCCACACTTTTTGCGGAACCACCTCCGCAACTATTCAACATGAGGTAGCCTAACACTAAGAAACAAAATATCAGCGTGCAGGACGTTTGTTTCATCAAAGTGTCGCTTCGATTTGGTCTAATACGATGCAAAACGCAAATAGCCTGCGAGTCTTGATGATTCTTCTTCTTTTCAACGCTCTTTAACTTTGCATCGGGAAGATTTACCGCTGGTGCGCTAAAGATGCGCAGCTTGATTTTACGGTTTAAAAAAGCGTTATGTGCATATCGGTGAACAACAACAGGCATATCAGTTCTGGACAATATCCCCGGAGTTATTGTAGTGGATATCCCTGCAGTGGTAACATGTCAATAAGTGTAGCCGCCTCTTCCGTAAATCTTTGCGCTGACCGCACCAGAGTAATAAGCTGTGAAAGATTGTCCTGAAGTATGTTGGACAAATAGCATATTGTTCCGCCCTGAACCCTGATCCTGATTTAAGTTGCGCATAAGATTCAGCCCTAACGCGTTTCCCCTGCTTTCGCCGCACTTCTGTTGTCACTGTAATGACTCCTTAAGAAATTGGTGCAGTTGTGCGCGGGTTTCTGGTATTTTTCTCGTGGAACGTTTTGCTCTCCGTAGAAGTTTTTCTAGTCGAGTTTTTCAGGTTGTGAGTTGAATGTCTGCTTGATTTTGTTTATCTATCTCCCTAGGTCTCTGCTTTCTTGAACTAGGGGCAAACTGTTTCTTGTTGATATTTGTTGATGTCGTCATCTACTAGGTAACTGAATATTTGCACAAAATAAAGTTTTGACAAATACCGACCTAAGCTGTTAATTCATATAGTACTAGCGAAAAGCCTAAAAAGTCAAAAGTGACCTTGAGTGTCAACTGGCTGGGGCTCAAATCTCTTTTTAAACAATTTATTTCTTCATTTAAGCTGAAAATGACATGTCTGATACGTGTTTTTTACTTGGAAATGTCCGCATTAAGCCAAGATGATCAATAGGGAAAAGCTAAATTAGATAAATTGTTTTTTTCATTCAAATGTTTTGTAGTTAATACTACTGTTGGATGATAGGAGTTCTTACGAATTTCAAGAGTGTGCTAGAATCTCATGCAAAGAGTATCCTTACCGACACCTTCGAGAATTGCCCACTCCACTCGGTTAGAATTTTTCCCCCAACCCGATGAGTGATTTTCTCAAGGATGGGACAAGGTCCCGAACTGCTGATCCGATAGAATGCAGTCTCTCTAAGCCCTCTCTGTGCCTACGCGACTTCAAGAAATAAACGCGAATATTTTTGAAGTCCCCGCGTTGGAGCAATAGTCTGAGGTCGTCTGCCGTAAATTCCCTGTTATGTCTATCAGGATAACAAGAAATCCCTTTGTATGTAACCGGCGCAGCGTCGAGATAGTGCCTTTCATAGTCCCAAGTGATATGCTTCCCGCGCAGCATCCTGCTACGATTACGGAAACAGACCGCATTAGGCACATTAATTTCAATAACCCCCCCTTTGTTCAAAACTCTATACATTTCTTTTATCGCGCTCAAGTGTGAATGCGTAAAATGTTCCAGAGTTTCGCTGCACACAACCGCGTCGAAATAATTGTCGGCATAGGGGATATTGTCGATCTCAACATTACACAACTTAAAGTTGATTTTCTGCCCGGCGAATATCTCTTTAGCGTAGACATTCGGCAAGTCGGTAATATCGATTGCATAACAGTCGTGACCAAGTTCATGAAGAATGGAGAGCAAAAGCCCGCTTCCAGCCCCAACGTCAAGAACCCGGTTGGACTTTCTTAGATGGTATGCTATCTCACAGTAACTATCTATACTAGTTTTAAAGGTGTCCTCATAATATGAGTTCGGACGATTGAAGAGCCTACCTTGATCCCTCAGTCTTACTGCATACTTATAGATCTCTTTCTTTGACAGATCGTGAAGACTTGCTTTATGGTCGTTGGTCATAGAACAACATAACACATTTGTTGGTGGGCAGCCAATAAATATGTTCGCTTTATATTTGACTGGGATAATGCGCTGAGACGCCGCCGTAAGACGACTCAGGAGAGAATTTGAAACAATTGACCTTGCCCCGTTAAACTGGGCCAGAAGTTACGTAGTAATCTTGGCTTCTGAGATGCCGCACTTTTACAAAACCGCAACGATCTCAAGGGTGCGTTTTGAAACCAGTATGACTCGGTCCTGCCTGCCAGTGCGGGGGACGCCCGTACCCCATGATTCACGCCTATCCGAGTAGTTCACGTGTTCGAAATGAAAGAGATAGTACTGGGGAAATAGGTTTCATCTTTCACGATAAAAGAGGTGCTATTGAGAAGAAGTTCGTTGGCGAAGCAGAATTTAACGACAGCCTCATTTGTAACAAATAAGTTTCGAAAGTAACGCCTCAAGGCTTCTCCCTAAAAAGTGACAGACAACATTCTCCCCCAAAGAAAACATCCATTTCGAAACAAAGAGTCCCTTCTTTCAGCGATCATCCGGCAATGGTCGACATTTTGCATTATGCGAGTTATAATGACAAAGTTGTGCATAGCTTTTTTTGTCAATAAGGTGAAGTTGAGGTCATATGATTTCAGGCAAAAGACTGGTTGTAATAATGCCGGCTTATAATGCAGAAAAGACCCTGCGCACTACGTACGAAGAACTTCCGCACGAATACGTAGATGAAGTAATCCTGGTTGATGATTCTTCGAAGGATGATACTGCAAAGGTATCGCATGAATTGGGCATAAAGACCATAGTTCATCTGGAAAATATAGGATACGGGGGCAATCAAAAGACATGCTATCGTGAAGCAATCATGCATGGTGCGGATATTATCGTGATGGTGCATCCTGATTACCAGTATTCTCCACGGCTTGTAACGGCGATGGCCTCGATGATCACCTCGGGGCACTACGATGTTGTTCTCGGGTCTCGGATACTCGGAGGCCTGGCATTGAAAGGAGGGATGCCCATCTACAAATATATGGCAAACAGGTTTCTCACTCTTATTGAAAATATATTCCTTGGCGTTAAGATTTCTGAATATCACACAGGTTTCCGGGCATTCAGCCGTAAAGTGCTGGAGACCTTGCCGCTTGAGGAGAACTCGGATGATTTTGTTTTTGACAACGAGATGCTCGCACAGGCGGTTTACTTTCGCTTCAAGATCGGAGAACTGAGTTGCCCCACGAGATACTTTCAGGACGCATCGTCCATAAATTTCCGGAGGAGCGTGAAATACGGATTTGGAGTGCTGGCCACCACAATGAAATTTGTGCTGTGCAAAATGGGGGTAAAAAAGTTTAAGATTTTTGATGGCGACGGCAGGCACCTGGTTAAAATAAAGAAAAGTGGGTAAGTCTTCACGGAAAGATTAAAGAAAATCGGTGCCTGACTGTCGCAGGCCTAGTTTGACACGCATATTTCTATAAACTTACCATTTTTCTTAAATTGTAGTTAGCAGTAAACCCGATATATTTTTCAGCTGTGCATTGTTTACCAGGTAAGACAAGAAGGGTGGTCTATCGATGAAAAGATCAGAAATGATGAAGGTGAAAAAGCTTTGCCCCCTGCGAACCTTATTGGAACGACTCATGTGTAGTTGTCCTATCGCAGAAGTCAAGATAATATCTGCCGGAGAACTACCGGCTTCGGAGGTCCGGTAGAAATGCAGTAAAAATGCCGAGCAACGGCAGATAAGAGCACACATGATAAACGAAATCGATGCCATAGTGATCAGCGAGATTGCCCAGCACTGCAGCGCCAATTCCAGCCATACCGAAGGCAAGGCCAAAGAAGAGACCGGAGATAGTACCCACCTTACCCGGAATAAGTTCCTGCGCAAACACGAGGATGGCCGAGAAGGCAGACGCGAGGATGAACCCAATAATAAAAGAGAGGATGCCGGTCCCAGCCAGATTTGCGTAGGGCAGAGCCAAAGCGAACGGTGCAGAACCAAGGATTGATATCCAGATCACTCGCTTTCTGCCGATGCGGTCGCCGATAGGTCCTCCCAAAAGGGTGCCTATTGCAACTGCAAACAAGAACGCGAAAAGATGCACCTGCGCAGATTGCACAGACAGATGGAAGCGGTGCATCAGGTAAAAGATATAATAGCTGCTTAGACTAGCCAGGTAAAAAAACTTAGAAAATATCAAAACCAGCAGAATTAGCATGGACAGGAAAACCGTGTGCGCCGGCAAAACTGGGTGCAATCCTTTATAAGTTATAACCCTACGTTCAGTAAAAGCCTGGCGATGTCTATACCAGCTGCCCACCTTCCAGAGCACTACGATAGCGAGCAGAGCGGCAAGTGAAAACCATGCAACGCTGTGCTGCCCGTAGGGGATAACAATCCACGCGGCCATCAGGGGGCCTATCGATGTGCCCATATTACCGCCCACCTGGAATATTGACTGAGCCAGCCCGTGCCGTCCACCTGATGCCATACGGGCAACGCGTGAGGACTCAGGGTGGAAGATAGATGAACCTACTCCGACGAGTGCCGCGGCAAGGAGAAGCGTGCCATAGTTTGGCGCGGTCCCAAGCACCAGAAGACCAACCAATGTGCAACCCATTCCGAAGGCCAATGAGAAGGGCTTCGGATGGTGGTCGGTGTAAAGCCCGACGATTGGCTGGAGCAGAGAAGCGGTAAGCTGGTAACTCAACGTAATCAGGCCGATCTGCGCGAAACTGAGCTGGAATCTGCCCTTGAGCAGCGGATAGATGGCAACGATCAATGACTGAATCGTGTCGTTTAGAAAATGTGAAAAGCTGATCGCTCCAAGCACTTTGAAGGCGGTTCGCTGATCAGTTATGCTTCCTTTGGTTTCTTCCATATAAACTCGAAATAGGGTTCTGTCGCAACTAAAATGTTTAGGGCAAGTAAATCCGTTATTGACGACAAGAGCCTAGCCATCGGAGACATGGCAAAACATTCAACTTATGTAACCTCCAAATATTAAGCCACTGATTTTCAATTGTGCCGCACAATTATATCAGGTTTCAGACGTGTGGTGTTCAGGAAGAACATCTTCCAGAGTTTTTCGGGGCGAAACAGACTCATGACATACTCCTACTAGTGGCCAACGGCGGAACAGATGGCCAAAATAAAATGGAACAGGCGGCAGATTGCTATCAGACACAATGGCCAGAATAGACCGGGCAACGCACTTCGTTAAATGTGAATTGGATTAGTCCTAAACTGAAACAAGAATAGATGCTACGTAAAACATTATTGTGGTGAACTAAACAGAATCATAATGTGTCGCGCCGTGCAATGAACCATAACCCGTTGTCTGCGCCAATTTTGCTACTGTGACACACTGGCAATTCGATCTCTTTACAAAAGTGGAGGCGTGCGTTAAAATATAGAAATGATTTCTATTTAGATAGGACATAATTATTTCGCAAATCTTAAATAAAATAATGAAAATGGCCTCTCAAAAAGAAGACTGCATTCAGGAAAATACGTGTTGATCAAAAAAAACAGTAAAAGTTTTATATGGTTAGCGTTGTTTCTCCTGATGGCCGGCATTTTTATAATTGCCTTTCATCATCATGATGATGATTGTGACCACGATGATTGTCCGGTCTGCGTAGCCGCACATCAGATATGTTCAGTAATCCACTATTACTTTCCTTTCGCCGTATTTTATATTTTTTTTGGCGTAGTCGTCTCCGAAAAGGAATTATTGTTCGCATCGATACGCCGATCCGCCCTTGGCAGCCGCGCTCCTCCTGTCTGATCCCCGCTTCTGTCCAACACATGTTTGACCACAGATAACACAAAGTTTATTGAAAAAAGTGAGATCGCAGAGCATTTCATTTTTTTAATCAACTAATATTTTATTTTCATCAGTGCTCTTCTGTTCTCCTTTGCAACTTCTGTGGCGAACGCTTAACTATTGATAATGACAAAAGTTTTCACAATAGGAGGCGCGTATGAAAAGCATGAGCACCCTCATGACGCTATTTATAATACTATCTTTTTCAGCAGGTGCGTTTGCGCAGACGCTGGAACAACGAGCAGGCGCCCTTAATGAGCAGCGAAAGTTAATCACCGCAGCTGATGCGGTCCCTGAAGCTACTGACGAAATCAAGGGAACCGTCAAGGACGCCCTGGGAAGGCCCTTGTCCGGGGCGAGTCTGATACTGAAATTACCCGATGAAACTATTGTGGGAAGAACTGAGAGTGCTGCCAATGGCGACTTCGTGTTTTCTGGTGTAACGCCGGGCACCTATGCTGTTTTCGCGGAAAAACTAGGCTTCCAGGCCAGCACCGCCATCGTAACGGTAGAGACCGGAACCATAGCCACTACGACGCTTACCATGGCAGCCCAAGAAGCACTGGAGGTGTCAGTTGTGGCGGAGCGCTTGAACCAGGCCCGAAACGGCCTGTCACCAAAGACGGGAGGCAGCATCTATAGTTTGGACCAGAAGGATATTACTGCTTTGCCTCAAGGGGATAACACGTCCTTCAACCAGGTATTGCTGCAGACGCCCGGCGTGGCCAATGACTCGTTCGGCCAACTGCATGTGCGGGGTGACCACGCTAATATTCAGTATCGCATTAACGGTGTCATCCTTCCCGAGGGGATTAGCGGATTCGGCCAGGCGTTGGACACACGATTTGTCGACCGGATGGACCTTCTGACTGGCGCTCTGCCGGCTCAATACGGCCTCCGCACCGCGGGAGTGATTGAAATAGACACCAAGGCATACTATGAGACAGCAGGACGTGTCGACCTATACGGTGGAAGCTATAACACCGTGCAACCGAGCTTCGAGTTGGGAAGTTCGAAGGGGAACCTGACCTACTATCTGACCGGCTCCTTCCAGTCGAATGCCTTGGGCATCGAAAACCCCACCTCAAGCTCAAATGCCATCCATGACCACACGGATCAAGCAAAGGGTTTCGGTTATGTATCATACCTCCTCAACCCCACGACCCGGTTAAGCCTGATGTTCGGCAGCTATGATGGGTGGTTCCAAATTCCCAACAATCCAGGACAAATTCCCAATCCGGACTACCTGGCTGGGGCGGGCATTACCGGCTTTGACTCTGCCGCTTTGAACGAGCGGCAGTACGAGACCAATCGTTATGGGGTCGTAGCCTTGCAAAGTTCCATCGGATCGGACTTCGATTACCAATTGTCTTTTGTCACCCATTACACGACTGTCCATTTCACGCCTGATCCTGTCGGCGACCTTGTTTTCAACGGGGTCGCATCGGATGTTTTCCGGAGCAGTTTCAGTAACGGATTACAGGGTGATGGAAGTTACCGCCTGAACAATGCTCACACTGTCAGGATGGGCTATTTTGCAAGCTACGAGGATATCGTAAACAACAATAACTCCACGGTTTTCCCGGTGGACGCCAGTGGAAACGTTACCGGTGCGCCCTTCACAATCACAGACGACAACCCGAAGAACGGCAACACCCTCTTTTCGTTATACCTCCAGGACGAGTGGAAGCCGCTTGAAAAATTGACGGTTAATTATGGGCTCCGGTTTGACTGGATGCATGCCTTTGTGGAAGGCAGCCAACTGAGTCCCCGTCTCGGCCTGGTTTATAAGTTGACACCGGATACGACATTGCATGCGGCCTATGCCCGAGATTTCACGCCGCCGCCGACCGAGCTGGTCTCGACCAAGACACTGGACCTGTTCGCTAACACCTCCAATGCGCCGTTGAGTAATCTGAATTCACCCGTTGAGCCGGAACGGTCCCATTATTTCGACGCCGGGGTAACCCAGAAGATCACCTCCGATCTGAATGTCGGCGTTGACGGCTTCTACAAGATAGTCAAGGATCTGATCGACGAGGGCCAATTCGGCCAGGCCCTGATCTTTACCCCTTTCAATTACAATCAGGGGAAAATCTATGGGGTGGAACTGACCGCCAACTACCGCTCCGGCAATTTTGCCGCATATGGCAATTTTGCCTGGACCGTCAGTCTGGCCAAGGAGGTTGTATCGGGACAGTTTAACTTTTCGCAGGACGAGCTGGACTACATTGCCAACAACTGGGTGCACACGGACCATGACCAGACCTATACGGCTTCTGGCGGTATCTCCTATCTCTGGTTGGGAACTCTGCTCAGCACTGATGCCACTTACGGAAGCGGCTTAAGGAGCGGTTTCGCCAACACTGATCACGTGCCGAGCAACTTCCAGGTCAATCTGGGGGCGATGCGTAAGTTAACGTTGGGGATCTTCGGCCCCATGGAGGCGCGTCTGAGCGTCATCAATGTTTTGGACAGGGTGAATGAAATCAGGGACGGAACCGGAATCGGTGTATTCGCGCCCCAGTATGGGCCGCGGATTGGGTTCTTTGGTACCATCAGCAAATTATTTTAACAGTTGGTGGAGGGGACCTTGTTCCCCTCCACGATAATCCATTCTAGAGAGAGGTTTACGATGCAAGGAATGCAGGTAGCTTTGGAAGAGTTGAGGTTCGGCGGGGCGATGATCTACCCGCTGTTGCTTTTAGGGGTGGTAGCCGTAGCAATTATTGTTGATAAGGCATTTATATACAAGCGTTATGTTACGCTGCCGGCCTCTCTACTGACCTTGGTGGAGACCTATGAGTTT
>JBKQMP010000225.1:0-10265 GCA_052146665.1 Dissulfurispiraceae bacterium | reverse complement strand
ATATAGTTATACAGTTTTTCAGCATCCGCGCCGGGTTCAATCACCTTGAGACCGTCAGGCAATAAGTCATGGATAGCGCTTGCAGTAAACGCTAAACCAAGGACCAAGCCCATTACTAACATAGTTACCAATGTCTTTTTCATCTTTACCTCCTAAGTATTTGCTTTCGTGCCTCTCGGAAAGGGCACTCGTCACATCAGATTTTTCGATGTAGCCTCTTAGCAATAATTATATTGGCCACATATGTCAGCATAATGACGTAACAGTTACATGTTCGTGAATTTATAGATACCAACTGGCAAGCCCGGGGCCACCCCGTTATTAGTGTTGGAAAAGCTTCTTCTTCTTTTTGTGGGGATTTCAAGCTGAACTCAGCAGAATAATTAGGGCGCTCGGAGTGTTGCGTACTGATAAGTAGGAAAAGCAAAGGGTCTAATTACTACGTATTCAGCTCAACTATTCTGATGATTCTTGCAAAGTCATTTCTATCAGGATCTTCAAAAGGAACGAAGAGAACCTTGTCGCCGGGTTGCAATTCGATTCTTGTTCTGATTAATTCACGAGAGTCTCTATATTGTAAACGCTACTATCATGCAGGGACTTGATTTTGCCAACGTTTGATTCTGAATCGAATTCAAGGACGATGCCTTCTTCTTTAACATACACGTCATCCCACATCTCTTCTCTCTCCTCTTTATTCATCGAGACGATGTGCTGGTCTTTTTTTTTCTTCTTTTGCCATATTTTTCGGTGGCGGGGAGAGGTTTGAACCCTCTTTTTTACCACCGTCCTGCTACTGTCCTGTTACCGTCCTGTTGGAACACTTGAGGCTGTCGGTCCTTAAGGGCCTGACAGCCTCTAACTTATTGAAATAAAATCATAATTGCTTGGTGGCGGGGAGAGGATTTGAACCTCTGACCTTCGGGTTATGAGCCCGACGAGCTACCAGGCTGCTCCACCCCGCTGTTGTTTACGATACATGAACTGCCTACTGCTTGTCAACAAAATGGCGATGATTGATTATTAATACAATAAAATGGTATGGTTGAAGCCTCTTAGTTCCTATGTTAAATGCTTTGGGAAGACACAAATCCATGGAAATAGTCCTTGCCACGAGAAACAGGCAAAAAATTGAAGAGATGAGAAGAATTCTTAATAACGTCAACGTTACTACGCTAACACTAGATGATTTTCCTTTATGCCCGGACGTGGTTGAGGATCAAGACACTTTTGAAGGAAATGCGGTTAAGAAAGCCACTGAAATTGCCAGATATACGGGTAAGATGGCGATGGCGGATGATTCAGGCCTGCAGGTAGATGCCCTTGGTGGTGCTCCGGGGATTAGGTCAGCAAGGTATGCAGGTGAGGGCGCAACTGATGCTGAAAACATCACAAAACTTCTTGCCGAACTAAGAGACCTACCTGATGAAAATAGAGGGGCCCAGTTTGTCTGTTGCATTGCTCTTGCTTTTCCTCGTGGAGAAGTTATAGAATTCCGGGGTTCAGTTAAAGGTAAGATCAGCGAAAACGCGCATGGCAGGATGGGATTTGGATATGATCCTGTTTTTTATCCATCTGGATATGACAAAACCTTTGCTGAAATGAGCCCACAAGAAAAAGATGCACTGAGCCATCGGAGCAAAGCCATTAATAAACTTAAAGATTACCTGAAAGATCTGCGATAACGTAGAACTTCTATAGATATATAAGGAAATTTAATGTCCTGATTATAATTTTAAAATTGAATTTAATTTAAGCTTAGACTAAGTTATATCATCACAAATATTTCAATCGGAGGTTCTTCCATGAGAATAGTCCTTCTTGGTGCGCCTGGAGCCGGAAAAGGTACGCAGGCAAAGAAGCTTGTTGAAAAATATGCACTGCCTCAAATCTCAACAGGAGATCTTTTGAGGGCAGCCGTGGCCGCGGGCTCTTCTCTGGGCAAAGAAGCCAGGTCATTCATGGACAAAGGTGAGCTTGTTCCAGATAGGGTTGTGTTAGGCATGGTTGAGGAGAGACTTAAGCAGGATGATTGTAAGAAGGGGTATATCCTTGATGGTTTTCCAAGAAACACCGCACAGGCGGAGAGCCTCGACAAGATGCTCGATTCCCTAAAGATGTCTCTTAGTGCAGCACTCAGTGTCGATGTTCCCTTTGAGGATTTGATGAAAAGACTCACCGGAAGAAGGACATGTAAGGCATGTGGCCAAATGTACAATGTTTACTCCAGCCCATCAAAAAAGGAAGGAGTGTGTGACAAGTGTGGCGGTGAACTCTTCCAGAGGGGCGACGATAAGGAGGAAACAATAAAGAAAAGACTAGAAGTGTATAACGCGCAGACAGCGCCTTTGATCGACTATTACAGTAAGAAAGGCATCCTGAAAGCAGTCGCCGGCACTGGCAGTATTGACGGTATATTCAAGATGGTTTCCGAAGCATTGGGTCTTTAATAGGAATTCAAGCTTTGTCTTGAAAAATAATAATTCTTTGGATAGGAGGAAATGAAATGGCATTAGTTAATCCCCATGGAAAAGAGAAGAAATTAAAACCTCTTCTGCTGAGCGGCGCTGCGCTGGAAGAGGAAAAAAGAAAGGCTAAGACACTTACCCAGGTCAAGATTCAGTCAAGGGAAACAGGTGACTTGATAATGATGGGTATCGGTGGATTCACGCCACTTACGGGTTTCATGACCCATGCCGATTGGAAGGGCGTATGCTCTGAATACAAAATGGCAGACGGTACCTTCTGGCCAATTCCTGTGACAGTTTCTACGACTGATGCGCAGGCAAACACCATCAAGGTGGGCCAGGAAATCGCACTGGTTGATGAGGAAAGCGATGAGATTATGGCGACTATGAAGGTCACCGAGAAGTATTCAATTGATAAGGCATTTGAATGCAAGAGTATATTTCGGACTACAGACCACGAACATCCAGGCGTTGCAATGGTTATGGCGCAGGCTGATGTGAACCTGGCCGGACCGGTGAAGGTATTGAGCTTAAGCTACTTCCCTGAGCAATACAAAGGGTTATTCCTAACCCCAGCAGAAACTAGGAAGATGTTTGAAGAAAAAGGGTGGAGCAGGGTTGCCGCGCTACAGCTCAGGAACCCAATGCACAGATCCCATGAGTATCTCGCCAAGATAGCACTTGAAGTGAGTGATGGCGTGCTGATTCACCAGCTCCTCGGCAAACTCAAGCCAGGCGACATCCCGGCAGAAGTAAGAGTAAAGGCGATCGATAAGCTTACGGAACTCTATTTTGTAAAAAATACTACGATTCAGGCGGGATACCCCCTTGACATGAGGTATGCAGGACCGCGGGAGGCGCTTCTTCATGCGCTCTTCAGGCAGAACTACGGATGCAGCGATTTGATCGTCGGTAGGGATCATGCGGGTGTTGGCGAGTATTATGGACCGTTTGATGCCCAGAAGATATTTGACGAGATACCGGCGGGTGCTCTGGAGACAAAACCTCTGAAAATTGACTGGACATTTTACTGCCACAAATGCGATGGCATGGCCTCAATGAAGACATGTCCTCATGGTAAAGAGGACAGACTGCTTCTTAGCGGAACAAAATTGAGAAAGATGCTGTCCGAGGCAGAAGAGGTGCCGGATCACTTTAGCAGGCCTGAAGTGTTGATAATATTACAAGAGTATTATCAGGGACTCACAGAGAAAGTCGAGATTAAGCTCCACAAGTTTGCAGAAGGTGAGAAGTAATAAATGATTGTGGGCAGTGATGAGTGGGGGGAGGCATCCCTTTTCATCACATGTCCGCATTTTTTCTGAAAGGAGGTGCTGAGAAGGGGGAATAGTTTGACGTAGTACAGCTGTGATGAGACGTAGAAAATCTTGTATCGTAACTTAATTTAAATCAAAGAGGAGGTTAAATTTATGCCAAGTTTCGTGATTACTGAAAAGTGTGACGGCTGCAAGGCTCAGGACAAAACAGCATGTCAGTATATCTGCCCGAATGATCTGATGGCCCTCGATAGGGACAAGATGAAGGCATGGAATCAGGAGCCCGAGCAGTGCTGGGAGTGCTACAACTGTGTAAAAATCTGCCCACAGCAGGCAATAGAGGTCAGGGCATATCAGGACTTCGCACCATTGGGCGGCAATGTTATCCCCTTAAGAGGCACTGACTCCATCATGTGGACAGTCAAATTCAGAAATGGCTCACTGAAAAGGTTCAAATTCCCCATAAGGCTGACAGCTGAGGGTTCAATTGACCCATATACAGGAAAGCCGGAAGCTGACTTTTCAAAGATTAAAGCACCTGGATTTTTTAACAAACCAGCAAGAACAGAATAATATAAGGAGGGAAAGATATGGAAAAAGAAACCTGTACGTTTTCATATTGCCAGAAGCCTGAGGTTGTAGAAGTCGAGACAGATCTTCTTCTCATCGGTGGTGGTATGGCATGTTGCGGCTCAGCATTTGAGGCCGCCCGTTGGGCAACACCTAAGGGTTTGAAGGTAACACTGGTTGACAAGGCAGCAACAGACAGAAGCGGTGCCGTTGCAATGGGTCTCTCAGCGATCAATACCTACATTGGAGAAAATAAGGTAGAGGACTATGTCGGGTACGTTAGAGGCGACCTGATGGGTATAATCAGGGAAGATCTTGTTTATGATTTGGGAAGGCATGTTGATGATTCAGTCCACCTTTTTGAAGAATGGGGACTCCCCATATGGAAAAAAGCAGATGACGGCTTCTCCCTCGACGGATTTCAGGCAAGAGATGAAGGCAAGGCGATGCTGAAGGATGGCGGCGTGCCGGTGAGATCTGGTAAATGGCAGATCATGATCAATGGCGAGTCATACAAGGTCGTTGTTGCTGAAGCCGCTAAGGCTGCCCTTGAATTTAACAGAAAGGCAACGGGCGTTGCACAGAACCACTTTGAAAGGGTATTTATTGTAAAGCTCTTCAAAGATGCTAATGATCCTAAGAGAGTTGCCGCAGCGGCAGGCTTTAGTGTCAGAGAGAACAAGATTTACCTTTTTAAGGCAAAGGCAATGATTAACGCTTCAGGCGGAGCGGTCAATGTTTTTAGGCCAAGATCAGTTGCAGAAGGCCAGGGCAGGGCATGGTATCCCGTATGGAATTCAGGCTCAGGGTTTGCCCTTGGCATGCAGGTTGGAGCAGAGCTCACCATGATGGAAAACAGGTTCGTACCGGCCAGATTTAAAGATGGTTACGGACCGGTCGGCGCATGGTTCCTCTTTTTCAAGGCAAAAGCAACCAACGCACTCGGTGAAGATTATTGTACGGGGGAGAATTTCGAAGAGACGAAGAAGCTCTACAGCCCCTATGCTGAAAAAATGGGAACCGCCATCAGAAACCACATGATGATGATGGACATGAAGAAGGGCAAAGGTCCCATTTTGATGAACACCCATTTAGCAATGGCAGAGCTCGCGACAAAGATGGATGCCAAGAGAATCAAACACCTCGAGGCAGAAGCATGGGAAGACTTCCTCGATATGGCTATCGGTCAGGCAGGACTCTGGGCATGTAAGAATGTTTCGCCCGACAAAGAGCCTTCTGAGATTATGCCGACAGAACCCTATCTGCTCGGTTCACATGCTGGCTGCGCCGGCTTCTGGTGCAGCGGACCTGGCGACATCAAAGGAGCTCCCGCAGAATGGTCCTGGGGCTACAATAGGATGTCAACTGTAAAGGGACTCTTTATGGCGGGCGACGTTGTCGGTGCATCAGGGCACAAATTCTCTTCAGGTTCACATGCAGAAGGAAGAATGGCAGCCAAGGCCGCAATAGCCTTGATACTTGATGAGCCTAACTTCAAGCCGACGATCAAAGCGACAGCCGATGAAATCTCAGCAGAGCTTTATCTGCCATACGAAGTTTTTGAGAAATACAAAGTGTACTCAACTGACCCACTCATTAACCCTTACTACATCAGACCAAAAATGCTCCAGGCAAGACTCCAGAAGATCTCTGACGAGTACTTTGGTGGCTGTGGAACATGGTATATGACCTCAAAGACCATGCTGGATGAGGGATTAAAGCAGCTTGAGGTGCTCAAGGAAGATGCCAATAAGATGGGAGCAGCTAATCTCCATGAGCTCATGAGATGCTGGGAGAATTACCACAGAATTCTCTCCGTTGAGGCGCATGCAAGGCATATCCTCTTCAGGGAGGAGTCAAGATATCCTGGCTACTACTATAGAGGTGACCACATCGCAATCAACGACAAAGACTGGAAGTGTTTTGTCAACTCGAGATACGACGCAGAAAAAAATACCTGGGAACTCAAGAAAGTTCCCTATGTTCAGATCTACAAGTAACTAAACTTCAGAGAGGGGCGACGAGCCCCTCTCTTTATTTAATTCATAATACATGAGGCGTAAAAGAGGTTTTTTATGGATCATGTAGTGTGAATTACTCATCATCCGTCTGTTCGAAATAAAGGAGGAATAGCATGCCAGAGTTAAGTACCGAAAAATCCAACCATATCTTGGTGATCGGCGGTGGCTTTAGCGGTTTGACCACTGCTGTTGAGGCTGCGGAGGCAGGCGCAAGAGTGACCGTCATAGAAAAAAATCCTTATCTTGGCGGAAGGGTTGCGCAGCTCAATAAATATTTCCCTAAACTCTGTCCTCCCACCTGTGGACTCGAAATGAATTTTAGAAGGATCAGAGAGAATCCTTTGGTTGATTTTTATACAATGGCGGAAGTGCAGAGCGTATCAGGGGGGCCCGGTGACTATACCGTTACTATCAAGCTCAATCCCAGATATGTAAACGACAACTGCGTAGCCTGCAATGCGTGTGCTGAGGCCTGTTCTGAGGAAAGGCCGAATGACTTCAACTTTGGCATGGATAAAACGAAGGCTGCATATCTACCTTTTAATCAGGCATTTCCTCAAAAATATGTGATCGACGACAAATACTGTAAGGGAACCTGCATGAAGGCGTGTATTGAGGCGTGTAAATACGATGCCATCGATCTCGCGATGAAGCAAGAGACGGTCGATTTAAAGGTTACCTCTATAGTTGTGGCAACGGGCTGGAACCCGTATGATGCAAATAAAATGGATATCTTGGGCTTTGGGCATGTAAAAAACGTAATCACCAATATGATGATGGAACGGCTGGCTTCTCCAAACGGACCAACATCCGGAAAGATTGTAAGACCATCTGATGGCAAGGCAGTTCAAACAGTTGCGTTTGTCCAGTGTGCAGGGAGCAGGGATGAAAACTATCTGCCATTTTGTTCTTACATTTGCTGTATGGCATCTATAAAACAAACGCTGTACGTGAGAGAGCAGAACCCTGATTCCAAGGCATTTATATTTTATATCGATATCCGGACCCCGGGCAAATATGAACAATTTTATTGGAAGGTAAAAGAAGACCCTAACGTCTCACTTATTAAAGGTAAAGTGGCTAAAATTGTCCAGGATGATGCATCAGATGATGTGATCGTAGAAGCTGAAGATATGCTTTCAGGTGAAAAGACGAGGGTAAAGGTGGATATCGCAGTCCTTGCAACAGGTATGGAGCCGGCAGGGGCAACATCAAAGATACAAGGCGTAAATTACGAGGAAGGATTTGCCCTTTCGAAGAAGGGGATTTATTCAGTAGGATGCAGTAAGAATCCTATGGATGTTGCCAAGTCTGCGCAGGACTCCACAGGTGCTGTGGTCAGGGCATTACAGGCAGGAAAGGGGAGGTAGACAGGATGGAAAAGAAGATAGGCCTTTATATATGCACAGGTTGCTCAATAGGTGACGCAATAGATATTACCGCTTTGTCGAATATTGGGAAAAATGCCTTGAAGGTGCCAGTGATCAAGGATCATTTTGCCTTCTGTGGGAAGGATGGAGTCGATATCATTAAGAATGATGTCTCGACTGAAGGAGTCAATACCGTTGTCATCGCTGCCTGTTCTCCTCGTGTAAAGTTTGAGGAATTCGATTTTCCAGGATGTATCGTTGAAAGGGTTCCGATTAGGGAGCTCGCGGTGTGGACCCAGGTGCCTAAGTCAAAAGAGGCGCAAATGGCGGCTACAGACTATATGAGAATGGGGGTTCTAAAGGTACAGAAGGGAGACCTCCCGGAACCATATCTCATGGAGACAGTAAAGACCATACTGGTGATAGGGGGTGGCATTACGGGGATGACAGCAGCCCTTGAGGCAGCCAACTCAGGATACCAGGTAGTGTTAGTGGAAAAAGAACCCGCACTTGGCGGTTTTATGAACAAGCTCTTTAAAAAGATCCCGACAGACGGTATGTACAGAGAGCCACTGATCGTGGATACAGACATTGCCAAGACGATAAAAGAGGTCGAAACCAATCCCAATATCAAGGTTTATAAAGCTGCGAAGGTTGAAAAGAGTGACGGCATGCCAGGTGCCTTCGATGTCACCATCTCATCTAATGGGACATCAACAGTTGAAAAGATCGGGGCCATCGTTCTCGCTGCAGGCTGGCGGCCATATGACGCAATTAAGCTCGAACATCTCGGATACGGAAAATTCAAGGACGTGGTGACCAATGTTGAATTTGAAGAGCTTGCTAAGAAGGGAAAGATTACCCGTCCATCTGATGGCAAAGAGGCAAAGAAAGTGGCTTTTATCCAATGCGCGGGCCAGCGCGACGCAAACCATCTTCCCTATTGTTCTGCAATGTGCTGTGCGACTTCGCTGAAACAGGCCAAGTATGTCAGGCAAAATCCTGACGCAACAGCAATGATCCTTTACATTGATATCAGGACACCGGGGAGGCTTGAATATTATTATAAAGAGGCGCAGAACGACCCAGGGGTGATGCTTACGAAAGGGGATGTTAAAGCGGTCTCCGATGCCGGTAACGGTAACCTCCATGTGGAGATGGAAAATTCGCTGCTTGGAGAAAAGGTGAAGGTAGAAGCTGATCTCGTGGTTCTTGCTACAGGGATAGTGCCTGCAACAGTTGATGATCCGATACTGAACCTTGGGTATAGACAAGGTCCCGGCCTTCCCGACCTCGATCTATTCAATGGATTTGCAGACTCTAATTTTATATGTTTCCAGTATGAGACTAGAAGGACTGGAGTTTATGCCGCGGGCTGTGTACGGCAGCCGATGAACACATCAGAGGCACAGGATGATGCAGCAGGCGCAGCATTTAAAGCAATACAGAGTGCGGAGCATGTGGCAAAGGGCGTTTCGGTGCATCCTAGGGGCTGGGATCTGACTTACCCTGATCCGATGATGACAAGATGCACCTCGTGTAAGAGATGCACTGAGGAGTGCCCATTTGGTGCAATCGATGAGGATGAAAAGGGGACCCCCTACTTTAAAATAGGGAGGTGCAGGAGATGTGCTACTTGTATGGGCGCATGCCCGGAAAGGATCATATCCTTTAAAGACTATCACGTTGACATGATCGGCGCAATGCTGAAGAGCGTTTCAATCCCATCTGATGAAGATCAGCCGAGGCTGATTGTACTTGCTTGTGAAAACGATGCCTATCCAGCCGTTGACACCGCCGCATTCCACCACTCAAAGATAGATCCGGCTGTCAGGTTTATTCAGTTGAGGTGTCTAGGTTCAACCAATCTTGTCTGGATTGCCGACGCTTTTTCGAGGGGCATAGACGGGATGCTTCTCCTTGGCTGTAAGTATGGAGAAAATTACCAATGTCACTTTGCGAAGGGGAGTGAGTTAGCAAATTACAGATTGGGGAAAGTGCAGGAGACTCTTGACAGGCTCATGCTTGAAGCCGATCGCGTGCAGATGGTTCAACTTGCCATCGATGAGTATGATAAATTGCCTGCTGTTATTAATCAGTTTGTTGAGAGGGTCAAAGAGATTGGACCCAATCCATATAAATAACGGCTTGAGGAGGGAGATAAATGGCAGAACAGGTAGTAAGTCCAGACCTTAGTTTTGTTAAGGATGTGATCGCCTCTGGGGGGGGGGATCTAAAGAAGTGCTACCAGTGCTCCACTTGCACGGTAGTGTGTAATGTAACGCCTGATAATAAACCTTTTCCAAGAAAAGAGATGCTGTATGCCCAGTGGGGCATGAAAGATAGGCTTATTAGCAACCCCGATATATGGCTGTGTCACCAGTGCAGCGATTGCACAGCACACTGCCCAAGGGGGGCAAAGCCAGGAGAAGTACTTGGAGCCGTGAGGAAAATGGCAATTAAGCATTATTCAGGACCAAGCACACTTGCAAATATGACCGCTGACCCCAAGTATCTCGTTCTACTCTTTGCAATACCGGCGGTTGTTTTTTTAGCAAT
>JBKQMP010000224.1:0-7101 GCA_052146665.1 Dissulfurispiraceae bacterium | reverse complement strand
AGGCACGAAAACTACTAACTGTCGGGAATATAAGGATTCATCAGTTTCTCAAGGGGGAACTTCCGTTAAAACTTTTATCTTCATTTGTTATTCTAACAAAGGTGAATCTTTTTAGTGAACCAGCCCTTTAGCCTACCTCGCACAATAAAATGCGGGGTATCGATCGTTCAGTCGAGGGGTTGAGCGGTTAATGAGAATTTCAAATAGTGTTCACCCTTCTGTTTCAAGAGTTCTTTTTCAAGTTTGGGGCTTTATCCAGTTGAGACAGCTACGAGTGGGCTATTGGTAATTGCTTTGGTGATCGAATTTATTTTAGTCCCACACGGAAGTGGTAGTTCTGAAAATTGAAAATCACTCCATCCGGCGTAATCTCTTCCAGTTTGAGGCCAGCTGATAAAAAATTCCCTTCCCTCAGTGTCGTACCGTTGATCTTAACAAGCCGGGCGGACGGATCTTCAGAATACAGGGACGTAGAAATAGTGAAGGCAGGCAATTTCTCTCGGATCGAAGGGGGCAGATCGCCTAACTGATAAACCTTATTTTCAGGGGGAGGAGCGCTCTCACTGCCGGTCTCCATCGCGGCCGTACGATGAGTGTCCATTTGAGATTGTTCCGCAAGAGATTGAGATCCTTTACGCTGCATTCCGACATCGACTTTTGGCGTCACATCAGTTGTGGTAGTTCCGGTGAGAGCATTTTTAACCTTTGCACGCTGATAGTGTTGTTGCACCAAAGGTTCTGACTTAAGAGTGGGCTTGCTTTCTGCTGTCTTGGTCTCAGGACTGACCACTTCTGTTTGACGCGGAACAGGAGGCACGGATATCTTTGATTCACCTATGCGCGTATTATTTGGAGCTGCAACAATAGGCTGCTTTTTATGTTGAAGGGGAATCAGCCACCACCCTAATATAACGGCATTCAAAAGCAACACGGCCACCAGCACATACGGCCACAGGAGACGTTTTTCTGGTCTTTTTGTCATATCATCCTGAACTGAAAGAAGATCTGGTATCTCGCCGCGCTGGCGCTCTTGTTCAGATTTTTTGAGGGCGTCCAGAATATAGGACATCTATTTCTCCTCTTTCCTGTTCATCAATAGAGGTTCTGCCTTGCTGAGTTCGGCATTCAAGTGAATTATGGTCTCGGGTCCCACAACCCCATTAGGCACAAGGCCCTTATCGAGTTGAAATATCTTTACCTCTCTGACAAGAGTGTCATCATAGACGCGTTTTCTCCTTGCCTTGAGGCTCCTTCCCTGTATCAGGGACAATGTTTTGTCCAGCCACTGAACCATATTACCCTTCTCACCAGGGTGCAAAGGACTCTTGTAACCCGGCGGCATTCGCCACAATGTGGTATAACTGCCTGGCCACCGCTGTTCGATCTCTTTCACGTCAACTGTCCTCAAAGCCGTTCCTAATTGAATGGTGGCTGTCTGGTCCTGAATAGTGGTCAAGGTGCCATAAAATGCGGATCCCTGATTATCAGCTATCTTCAAGACTGCCGGTCTATTCAAGTTAAGCAGGTCGGTTAAGCTGCCCTGCGCGTCGAGGCAGCTTAACCCCTCTGCTTGAACTTGCTGGCAGGCATCCCCATTGTCCGGCTTATAAATAACACCCCATTGCTTCAGGAGAGATTCGAGGGCCATCGCCTTGCTCTGGTCAATTGGTTGGTCAGCAGGCCAGATTAGGCGTGAAAGCAGCGGACCTTCTATCTTTGGTCTTGCCATAATCGCTTGATGGACTGGTTCAGGCGCTATGACTATCCTAGGTTGGCCTTGGTGATTATAGTAAATCACTGCCGGTGCAACAACGCATCCTACGAAGATAAGCCCCGCTAATAACCATTTCAATCTCTTCGCAGGCCGCATGTAATGGTCAGCCTCTCCAAGCACTTCTCTTGCCGACTTAAATAATGTGGATCTGTCCACCTTCTCCCGTCCCTCAACGTAGGCACCTAGTAAGGCCCGATCACAGAGGAGATTGATAAGCCGTGGGATCCCATTACTTAGCCGGTAAAGTTGTTTGATGGTCGAAGGAGGAAACAGTGCACTGTGTGTACCGGCTACAAGAAGACGATGGGCTACGTATGCAGCCACTTCTTTTTCCGACAGCGGTCCGAGGTGAAAGCGAGCAGTTATCCGTTGCGCCAGCTGCCGCAAGTCAGGTCGTGACAGAATTTCCCTGAGCTCTGGCTGACCAATCATGATCATCTGAAGAAGCTTGCGCTGATTGGTCTCCAAGTTGGTTAGCAAGCGGACCTGTTCTAGCACATCAGGGCTGAGATTTTGAGCCTCTTCCATTATGAGTATCGTCTTGCGTCCCCTGGCGTTGGCATCTAGCAAATAATTGTTAATCAGATCTACAAAGATCTTGCCGCTGGCACCTTCCGGATACTGGACACCTAATTCATCGCAAATTGTAGCCAAAAGTTCCCCGGCGGAAAGTTTTGGATTGAGAATAAAGGCCAGATCGGTGTTTTCCGGTATCTTTTCCAACAGACAGCGGCTGACGGTTGTCTTGCCCGTTCCGACCTCGCCTGTAAGGAGTACAAAACAACCGTCACTATTGATCCCATAAACGAGATGCGCCAAGGCCTCTCTGTGCTGTTCACTCATGTACAGATAGCGGGGATCAGGTGCAATGGAAAAAGGCAGTTCTCTTAATCTAAAGTATTCTTTATACATAGTGCATGCCCGATGAGGTTTATCCAACCTAGAAGTAAATACCTGTTAAAGCTGTCGAAAGCAGTCCCCTCGTATCTCAATCATTAGCAATGCGTCTCGCCTTTCTCATTTGATTTATAAGGAGACCTTTTCATCCCCTTTCAAATGGTAATACAAGAATCGGGGAAAATACAATCATGCAGAACCACCCTTTAAATAAGCTGTGGCTTGGCCGTGAATACTAGAGCTCACTCTGTCGGGAACATTGCGAGCGATACGTTGCAATGACGTTTCGACTTTTTCCTGGAGCGGCGCCTTTAATTTCTTGACATGCTGAAAGGTATTAAGGAGGCGTCCTGCAATGGTTGCATTGATGGGTGCAAGTTCTATCACAGTGTTAGCAACCCAGTTGATGCCCTTGTCCGTCCAGACCATCTTGTTATTGCTCGCCATAGACAAAAAAAGTGCGCGGGACCACGTGGGCTGGGTGACGTCAAAGCTAGGTCGCCTTTTCTCGACATCTATCAGAGCAAAGACATCTTCATTTGTGCCACTCGCCACGACACGAAGGTAATTGGCATAGCCACTGAGATGGCCATGCCATTTCCCGTAAAACTCTTCCAGCACTGTGCTGCGTGACGGAGAAGAGCTGCGGTTGAGAGCCAATAGTGCGGCTACGCGATCAGTTGCGGTGGTGGCTGCATTCAAGTGAGACAGGATCAACCCATGGCTCTCAATAGAGTCGTCAATAACAAGAAGATCCAGCAGAACATTTTTCAACATGCGGTCCCCCACAGCATTTTTGAAAGATTCTCTTCCGAAAGTTGAATAGGTGTCAAGAGAGCTGAAATGCTCGAGAAGCTGATCTCGGAAAGCCCTGTTAATTTCGAGCACGAGTTTTTCACGGACAACGACGAGTTCCGGATACCATGTGCAGTAAGTGCGCTCCAAGGGCTGCTCGTCAATACGGAGAAAGTAGGACTTCAACCAAGAAGGGATATCGCGCCAGGACAGGATTTCACCGTAAAGCGTTAACCAATCAGGATCAAGGGTAGCATCACCCTCGAGAAGGAGTCTTATCCTTTGATAATCAGTCAGTTGCCGCATCGCAGCCAACCGATTGTACTCATTCGGGTCAGTTCGTGTCTGTAAAGCCAAGACGTCCTTGGTTATATTACGATGGTTGAAGGTTCCATAAAAAGAATAATCACGGTTAATAGAGGCCAATGCAGGAGGTTCTGTAATGTGCTGAAAGGTCAGAGTCTCTTCATTGCCTGTGAGTTCAAAGACCTGTCGTGTTCCACTGATATCTCCTCCATTCTTGTCCACGAGGGCCAGTTCAATAGGTATGTGAAAAGGGACTTGACCTGGTTTCACTTCCTGATGAAGAGTGATCCGGTAAGAACCTGTTGATTTATCATAGTCTGATGTGGCAATCACTTTGGGATATCCGATGGTATAGAGCCACCCTTGCTTGAACTGTTCAAGTGAGCGTCCTGAAACCTCTTCAAAACATTTAAAAAACTGATCTGTCTTGGCATTGCTGTTTTTGTAGCGTGAAAAATAAAGGGTTTTACCGGCACGAAAGTTATCCGGTCCCATTATCAGTCTGAGCATCCGGATGACTTCGGCAGCCTTTACATAGGTTACGCCATCTATCAATTCATTAGGGTCATTGAAACCTTCTCTAACAATTTTGCCCACATGTCCGGCATCTTCAATGGCAAGTGGTCCCAGAAGAGGGTCGCGGATACTATCAACCTGATGCAGGCGGATGAAAGCAGGATGGAAAAGATCAGCAAGGAACTGTCTTTCGACGTCCACAGTATAGGCCTCATTCAGCCAAACATCAAAAGGGCTCTCCATAGTGGTTTCGCTGCCGCACTGGTTATGCTCGAATTCATGGACAATCACCGCATGGGCATAAAGCATGGAAGAGTCGAGCGTATGATCCGTGATCATTGCGGCATCTGTCACAATTGTAGTATTGCCAACATTCTCCATTCCGCCGAAATTCGACTTATTCATACAGATAGTGCGGTAAGTTTCGCCCGTGTATTCATAGTCCTGTGTCTTGCGCACCCAAAGAATTGCTTCTTTTAGTATCTCCATTGGGAAGACAACATAGTCTTTACTTCCTGGGGGGACAAGATATTCGAGGCGCACAGTCTGGCCTGAGTCATATTTTACCTCATCTACCAACGCATCCCAGGTTCCTATGCATGCGACAAACAGGTAAGGAGCCATGGGGATAGGGTTGTCAAAGGTGATGACCTGTCTGTCAGGTCTGCCAGGCTTAGGCACGGGTTTGCCCTCAGGGTTCAACTTGCGGCTGATGTTTCCATTGCTTATTAGGTGCGTATATGCGCTATCCGCCTCAATGGTAGTGGTCATTGTGCACTTTGCGAGGCAATCGTCAAAGATCGGCATAATGCGCTGGAAGCCCCATTGCTGGCACTGCGACATATACTGCTGGGGTTTGCCCGGAGATGATGTATCCTTATAAATACCTTCCAGCATGTTATCTGAAGGGGTGCAAATACTAGACGTCCTTAGACTGAAACTTTCTCCAGCCTGTATCCTCCGCGGGAATTTGATGATCAGTTTATTCTTCTCATGAAGATATTCATAATGTAAAGGCTTTGATTGGCCATTCTTATCTTCCGGGTTTGGGAGCCATGCCACCTCCCTAATTTCAAGGCTGTTGGCATCAAGGCGGATTTCCTCTTGACTGTCCTTCGCGGTCATTTCTAGACAATTGGTTGCCTCCACCCGGCCTTCAATAAAATTTAAGTAGATCTCCAGATGATGAAGCTTTACCGGCAATTCTCCAAAATCTTTACGCTGATATTTATACCTTTGAGTTTTCATGCCCAGTATCTCCTTCGGGGTATGACTTAACAATAGTGTGATCCACCTAGCTAGCAAGTCTCAGAGCCTTTGGTGTTAATTTTACCTCTGTCACAGTCAGTTGCCCCCTACGATTTATCACTCCGCTGAGTACACCGCAGACTGTGAGCTCTGCTCCCACTTCGTTCATGTCGGACAGGTATGCTTGAATATCGCAACTGTTTCTTTTCGACGATTAGACGAGGACGATGATTGACAGTGACAGGGATGCCTCAGGAGCTGTGCCATCATGCCAGAGCTAAACAAACAGGTCAGCGATTTTGGCGTCGCCTGCGAGCAAGCCGAAACCCTTTAAAGGTGCTCTGAACTTATGGCAATTGGCTCTGTCTGACTTTTGTTCCAATGAGCATATTATAGTTTCTGCGGATATCGAACCGTATGCACTTCCGCATTTACTTAATAGCGAGCAGCTCAATATCAAAAATCAACGTTGCATTTGGTCCGATATCCTTCCCCGCTCCCCGCTCGCCGTAAGCGAGCTTTGAGGGGATGAACACCTGCCATTTTGAACCGACTTTCATCAACTGCAGGGCCTCTTTCCAACCAGGGATGACTTGGTCCAGCTTGAACACCGCGGGCTGATGACGAGCATAAGAACTGTCAAATTCAGTCCCGTCAATGAGCGTCCCGCGATAATCGACGGTCACCGTATCAGTTTTTTTAGGAGTAGCCCCGGAACCTTCCTTTATTATTTTGTACTGCAGGCCGCTTGGCAGAGTAATTACACCTTCTTTTGTCTTGTTTTCGGCAAGGAAGGTTTCTCCTACCTTCCTGTTTTTTTCACTGAGGTCCCTGGCCCGTTCCGCTTGTTTGGCCATCAGATCCTTTTGAAAGGCAGCTATCGTTTCACGCACTTCGTCGGCTGTCATCAGTGATTTGCCGCCTGAGAAAGTATCTTTCAGCCCTACAGCGAAAATATCAGGGTCAATATCAATTGACAGCCTCTTGAAATTATTCCCCATATCCACCCCAAGGCTGTAACTGAGCTTATCTTTCTGGGTTTGTAATACATTTTTTTCTTCGGCATGAACTTGACCTGCCAGAAGTCCAATACCCAATACGGTCGCTATTAGTAGCCTCATTTCAACTCCTTTCATTAAGAGAACTTTGCATTAAATAATATTCTAATCACCATAAATTCAAAAAGGCAAGCGAATACTTTACAGAGTGCATACTTAAGAGACAGCAGAGAATTCAGATCATTATAGCTGATTGAACTTACGATAGACTACGATAGCCGCTTCTTTGTCACAGGTTTTCAAAGAAACAGGTGACATATAAACGAGATCATCCTTCTCGCTTAAGCAAGAAAGGTGCGCCTGGGCAGCGCCTAAGCGTCATGTAGAGTATTAGTTTGGAAAGTCTCCTAGTATGACATTACATTTTTGGTTTGTGGATTCACAACCCAGGCCCCGGATTACTGGCCGCTGACCTCCACGACGTGGTGGCTGGAATGGCGGCTGTGGGGCCAACATCCGTTCGGCTATCACGCCGTCAACGTGATCTTGCACGCGCTCAGTGCGCTG
>JBKQMP010000223.1:0-7947 GCA_052146665.1 Dissulfurispiraceae bacterium | reverse complement strand
CCGAACTTACTCTGTGTTGACGGCATGTCATTTGTACCGATTTGGGGCTGTCTCGGCACTCAAGCTTGCCCCGGCTCTCGATTGGAAGTAACTAAGAGCACTTACTGCGGAGCTTGCGTCTGTCAACAAAGAGCTTGAAGAATACTCTTCCGCAGTTTCGCATGAGCTGCGGACGGTCCTGAGGGCCATCGGAGATTCACGGAAATCATCATGGAATACCATTTGGAGGAACTGGGTGGAACCGCAAAGAACTATTCTCATAGGGTGATTTCGGCCGGCCAGAGGATGACTCAACTCATCAATGCACTTCTGACCATGTCCTGGTTGACGCGATGGGGGCTTCATGAAAAGACGGTCTATATTGGTGCGATGGCGAAAATGGTAGCCCATGAACTAAAGATGAGGGATCCAAAACCGAAAACTACGTTTGTCATAGACGACAACGTGACACTTAAGGGAAAGATGATTATGCTTCAGGCAGTGCTCGAGAATTTACTGGACAATAATAGCAGATTATTCATGGCGTCAACGTCTGGATGAACTGTTCGAGCCAACCTACTCAAGAACGGCGTTTGATAGAACCGGAAATTGTTATCTTGTCAGGGAGCTTGGTTTGCGCATTTGTCGGTGCGCACCGCAAGGATACCTTGACAAAAGATACCGTATTCTATTTTTCGTACAATTAAATTCATGGTATCCTCGAATCTGGTAACGCAGTTTGGCGAAAATCACATACTACTAAAACTAGTCGCTTTCATCTGTAACCCCTTAATTTATAATCCTTAATGATGACTTCAGGATTGCGTGTGTTTTTGTATGTCAATAAGGGTTTCCTCCCTTTGGCATGACAAATTTCTTTTAAGTTCAAATAGTTGTACGTATTAAAGTCTCGACTAAACAATCAAGTCTTTACATTGCAGTCCACTCAGTTATTTTCAGAAGCAATAACGTTCTTACCCTTTGGCGACCAGAGGACGCCCACTAAACCTTCCTAGGTATCGATCTTTTGCACAACAGCTCCCGCGCGATTCATTGCCCATAAAGCAAATCGTTTCTTCCAAGGTGCATTGGTCGCAACGGCTTTCTCGATGACAAGGACATGAAAACCGATCTTGATAGCGTCAAGCGCAGTCGCACGAACACAGCCCTCGGCGAAAACACCCAGAACATACAGATCTTTGACACCCCGATTTTTTAAGTAGTCTGCAATGTCAGGATTAGAGAAAGCACTGGACTTGCTCTTTTCGAAGACCTCTATTGACCCCAGCCTTAAGATTCTCTCGTCTATGTTGGCACCGGGGCTGCCAACTACGGCTGCATTCTTGCGAAAAAAGTTGGCAATGCGTGCCGATGGAGGAAATTTGCTCACTATGAATACCGACAGCGCATCTGGCAAAATCTTTTTTGCCAACACGTCGTTTGCTATTTTAATAACTTCCTCAGCCTCTATTCTATCAACGGGCATGCGCCCTTGTTTCCAATCAAGGAAATCCGTTTGAAGATCTATAAGCAATATAGCTGTACTTGCCACGAAATTTTCTATTATTCAGCTTAGCAGCTTAGTTTCTTTTCTATCCGCCCATGTGGCTCTTGTAAAGTCTACTTTCTAATTATTTTCAATCCGTAAGGACATACTGCCGAGCAAATACCACAGTTGTGTCCCCGGTGATACTGGAAGTAATGTTCTTTTTTCCATTGATCACATCTTTGAACGTCCAATATCTCTTCTCGTGGCAATCCCGGATACCAGGCCTTGCCTTTTAAAGCTTTTGCCGGGCAGGCTTCTATGCAACGCATACATCTGCCACAGAAATTTTGCTCAATCGGCTGACCGCATCGAAGACCCATGTTGGTGAAAACAGTTCCCAGTCGAATCCATGAGCCAAATAGTCGCGTGATGAGTTGACAATGACGACCTATCCATCCTAGCCCTGCTCTTGTTGCGGCAGTCTTATGTGGGAAATCACCCTTGATATTAATCTTATCTGTCCGACTTGAGACATCCAATGGTCTTGATCGGAAACCTCTGAGTTCGATCTCTCCCGCTAATGCAATGGATATTTCGTTGATACGCTCATTAACTCTGGCATATTCATCAGCATATGCCTGGTCGGGACCGTTCTGTATTCTAACCATTATCTGCGGGGCCATAGGGATTGCCAATGAAAGAGCGGAAGGAAATCTTTGCCCTCTTTCATCCGTGGGCGTTGAAAATTCCCTTAGATCCGCAGCGCCCCACAGCGTGATATCCTGTGCTTTCATCCAGTCGGCAAGCCAAACAGAAGTAATTAACAATGAATCAGACAATTCATACCTCGTAGTTGTTAGGTATTTACGAAACCTTCCGTTTCTGTCCTTTTCATGTCATGATCTGTGCAATCCAACGTCATATCCGGAGGATGCAACTCAAGCCATGAAAGCATGGGCTGCCTCCTCAACGGCAACGAGGACCGCCTCAGGAAAATCCACAACACCACCGCCACTGATACCGCCGTAATAGGTGGGCGTTGCCATAACCAACATGTCTGCCTCCTTCACCACCTCAAGCACATGGCTAAGATCGTCCTTCAGGACGCATCTTTCGAGCTTTGTCTTGCACGCATAGCATGCTTGGCATCCTCGGTAGGAGAGGCTGTTGAGGATGAAGGTATCTGTCTCTGCGCCGAACGCTTCCGCCTCATCGAGAAAGCGCCGGGAGATAACTGTGCTGTTTCCATTTATTCGTGGACTACCTAATAAGCAAGCTATTTTCATCTGCATTTTCCTTTTTCTAAAATAGATTTTACCTTCGTTGAAGGCTTTCCCATGAAGCAACTACCATAGGTCTCGACAGTCTTTGGAGAGAAGATGTCCTCGCTCATGAGAGGCTTGCCCAGGCGGAGGGAGAAGCCGAGTACAGTTTTGACACTTGATGCCTTTCATTTGAGAATAATATACTAAAATAGAGATTGTGGTTGCAATCGGAAGGCAACACTCTTGACTCGATGTCCATTGTGAAGGTTTTCACGTGAAAAAATATTTCGAGTGATACCCCAGTCCTCTCAACTGTAGTGAGTAACAGAGACCTCCCACAAGTTGTTTCTGTTGCGGACTTGGATGGGTACTCACTATTATCAATAAACAAAACCGTTGCGGTAAGAGGAATTTCTCAGCAGGCAGCTCATTGTCATCACCACTCTCAGTTATAATCTGTGGTTACCCCAAGGATTTCCTCTTTTTAGTCCGCTCAGGAATCTTTAAAGAAACATTTTGTAAGAAAGACCTGTTAGGCCACCGGCCAATACCAGCCAAGCAGAGTTTATTTTGAATCGAAAAAGGCCCAAAGCCGCAAGCAATGCCAGCAATAGCGTAAACCAATCAATTAGTGCTGCTTTGCCAAGCTGCATTGTTACGCCGGCCATAAGACCAAGCGCTCCACCATTGACCCCATCCAAGAAGGCACTGGCCCATTCAGAGCGGCGCAGAATACCGATCACGGGGAAGACCGCTGCAACGAGTAGAAAAGAGGGAAGGAATATTCCCATAGTGGCCAGTAAAGCTCCGTGAAGGCCACCTAAAATAAAGCCAATAAAAGTGGCCGTAGTGAAGACAGGACCTGGTGTGAATTGGCCTATGGCAACGGCATCAAGCACCTGTTGATCGGTAAGCCAACCTAGTCTATTGACGAAATCAGTTCGCAAAAAAGCTAGCAGGACATATCCCGATCCGAAGACTACAGAGCCGATTTTCAGGAAAATTAAAAATAGGCTTGTGAAGTTGAATTGTACCGGAATTCCTGCAACACGACTTATAGACAATCCAAGCCCTGAGAGAAGTGCAATGCTGATATTCATTCCTTTTCCATGTCGGATGCGCCACAGGTTCTTAGTGCACATAACGAGGAACCCGCTTCCGAATATAAGAGTGACCGCGCTGAACCCTCCGAGATATAAGACCACTACCAGCAGCCCGACTGCGGCAAGCATGGGCCCTTTGATTGCCCTCTTGAGTAGTTCCCACAGGGCCTGAACAATGACCGCGACGATAACAGGTTTGATTCCATAGAGAAGCCAGACTGCTTGTGGTTTTGATCCGAATTGAACGTAAACCAATGAGAGCATCAACACGATAAGCATGGCAGGCAGAATGAAGCAGATCCCTCCGGCAATGAGCCCCTTCCACCCGGCTCTCTCATATCCCAGGTAAATGGCCATTTCTGTGGAACTGGGACCAGGGATCAGGTTAGCCGCCCCGAGGAGATCCAGAAAGCGCTGCTCACTTACCCATCCCCGCCTGCGGCATACCTCATCATGCATCATGGCAATATGCGCCGCCGGGCCACCAAAGGCAATCGTGCCGAGCTTCAGAAAAAGACCTGCCACTTCACCAACTTTCGTCTCAGGCTGTTGCGTTTTCATAAGTTGACGACAAAATGGACGCTGTAACATACAGGCATGTAGCCATGAAGCGTTTCAACATCCGGGGCATCCCTCAACATGCATTAATGTCCAGGTTGCTCCAGCTGCGTCTCAAGAAGATTCTCCTTAGCTCCAGGACCGAATGTCCACTGAAAAGCAAAATATGCAAATAAAGTATTTTGTCCTTTCATGTCGCGTCCTGCAGAAAAAAGAATGTGGTGCTCTTCACTGAGATTAACATAACCGCCCACGTTGAAGCCGGTTTCGTCACTCTCTCCTTTTGCCTTAGGAGAGGTATTGAAGACCTCGGCTCCCAATGTAAGCATTTTGGAGAAATCTCTCTGCAGAAGCCATCCTGTAAACCAGTAGTTCTTATTGTTTTCTCCGGGATGGTACCAGTATCCACCTCCACCGTATGTCGTCCACGGTCCCCAGCTCTTTTGGACCCAGATTGGAAAAAATGCCGCGAGATATCCTGATCCAAGTCCCTGCGAGCTGCTGCCGGTCGGGATATCAAGAAGTGGGAAAATTCCGACCTGGGGTCTCCACCCCTGTTCGTCTTCATGAATAAAGCGGTACTTTATGCCCAGTTCCATGTCGCCAAGGCCATACTGCGTTGAGCCTTCGCTGGGAGCAGAATAGGCAGCCGGGATGATGATATGGAGATGCATATCCGGCGCCGGTCCGTAGTTAACTTCAAGATGAGGCAGCGTACCCGATGTCCCCGCTTCTTTGTCATGTGCCCACTGCGAAGCTAAATAAACTTCCCAATGCAGGTACTCTACTGGTTCAGGATCATCGGTTAAGAAGGGAGGACCCGCCACTGCCGAGCCCGTAAAAAGGAGCACTCCAACCACGATGAGACCTATTGCCACCGCGAATGTCTTCATCCTGTATCGCATTGAACCACGGAGTCTTCGAAGATTTTTCAAGTTTTGGCTACTATTCATCTTATAACATGAATCTCTTGCTGTTGCAACAGCGGCCATCGGGTAAGTCCTTCTAATCCAAATCTCAATTCTTTAGACTATTGCATTTTATCGGAGTTAGGTACAACCAACAATTTTAGGAGTAAACTATTAATCGAAAGTCATTTGTGGCTAAAACTGTCACTCTCGAGTTTGACGACGGCGGTTTGTTCCGATTGTAATCCTGCTAGAGTTTCAGTCTCCTGAAAAAATATCGACTCGTCGGTGGACCAAGAAAAAAAGCGGTAAGTAGTTCCAACGATAGAGGTAGCGCAAAAAAGAATGGGTCTAGGCACCGCATCTTTGCGAACCGCACGTCCGTGACTTGCTCGAGTGTCCTGTTACTAACGCTCAGAAATGGCAAGGACAAGTTTCAACAATATACCCGCTTGGTCTTTTGTCTGTTTTATCACAATAAACCCCGGGAGAAAAACGCCCGCCCCTTGATGGGAAAATTCATTGGCTTCTCAAATCAAAGCTCTTATGCTACAGTTTTGTCATGAAGGGAGACAATAACCGCCGGCACATTAATTGTGGGTAGAAGAGTCGTTCATGACCTACAAACTAATGATCGACCAGAAGCCCACATATCTGCACGCCATTATTACCGGTCGTAACAGCAGAGAGAATGTCTCGAGATATTTGGAGGACATCCTTCGTGAGTGTCAAGCACGCCGCTGTTTCAGGATTCTGATCGAAGAGGACCTCGAAGGACCTCGGTTGGGAACGCTAGACGTGTTCAAGATCGCATCAGAGGGAAGCAGCCATGCCAGAGGGGTGTTAGAGGCTATCGCCTATGTTGATGTCAATGCAGAGGGCGATTTGATGCTGTTCGCCGAAACAGTGGCGGTCAACCGTGCGTTGCCCGTGGCTGTTTTCTCGACAGTGGCCGATGCCGAAAAATGGATGCGACATGAAGGTCACGAAGACACTGAATGAGACTCTGCAGATGACGCGGCCAAGCCGCGCCGCTGAGCTTTACTCTTCGACTCATTTCTTCCTTGTAGTCGAGGAAAAAGCATTTCTTTAAGGGTGCTATGTTTTAACATTTAACGCACGGGGGCCGGCTTTCAATATTTTCATTTAATCTAATTTCTTGCAAAAAATCAGGTTTTGTTAAAATATCATGATTGATAAAAACTTACTCCAATAAGGCCGGTCACATTGCGATTTATTTTGCCTATTGCCCTATCGACGGCGTAGTATTTTTTTGCTTACAGCACCGACAATCCGATAGTGATCAGAAGAAGTAGAAGATGAAAGGACCAAAGAGCATCATAATGATAAAGAGCCATAGCCCTGGGATAGGAGATATCTTACGGAGCTCTGCGGGCTGGCGCGCACTAAAGAACAGGTTCCCTGAGGCAGATCTGCACCTCATTCTGCTAACGAAGGAACCAGGCTATGTTTCTGAGAAACTAATCTCAAGGCATCATCTATTGAAAGGGTTCTTTGTCGTGGACAAGAGGATGAAAGAAATTGGCGGTTGGCGGGTTTTTCTGGGTGAAATAAAAAAGATCGTCGAATTTGGTTGCGAGTAAAATACCGTGTCACCGCTTTTGGGGTGAATGAAGTTCCTTTAAGAGGTCTTTTTTATAGCGTTTCCTCGCCTTCACACAAAAGATTCGCAAAGCAAAGAAATCTCTCCCTTCTTGAAGGGGGCAGGAAATTCAGACTGGAATACTCCTACCGGGATTTTGTGGCGCTCTCCTCCCTCAAGATCGAAAGACAGGGAATCCCAATCGAGCTCGAAGAAACGCTTGAGGGCGGGAAATTCAGACTGGAGTTCAGAAAAAGATTCGGCATCCCGGAAGATAAGGACATTCTGGGAATCAATATAGGCTGCGGAACGCCTGACGGCTTTGTCAGGAGGCCTGACCAGGAACTTCTTTCCGCGTTGATCTGGCATCTTCAGGAAAAATTAGGATTAGCTGTTGTGCTAACGGGGGCCGAATTTGAAAAGACAATCAACGAGGAGTTCCTAAAAGCTTATTCAAAAAAATATCCGGGGTGCATTTACAACCTTGCAGGAGAAACCGACATACTTGAGTTAACCGGATTGTTAAATGCCTGCAGTCTGTTCGTCTCCAGCGACAGCGGGCCTTATCATATGGCAGTTGCCCTTAAGATCCCCACTCTAGCAATATTCAACTACGAGCATAGCGTTTCTTATCACATCCATCCGTGGGTGAAGTGTAGAGTCATGAGGACCGAAGAAGATATCCCCTCTCTAATAAGGGATGCTGAAGAACTTTTGAATAGATGTTATACAAAAAGATAAACAGCAGAATTCCTGCAGCGTGAAAGGGAACGAGGAGGCAAGGAAGCGGACGAACTCGGAGTGTATCGTCGCAATCGATAAAGGGCGTGACGGTCTTCAGGGCGGAAAGCATGCAGGGGGGTTTGATCGGTTGTGGCGGAGACTATGTGCGACGGCGAGGTGACGAGTACCTTTTAACGGATGTTCCCCTCAAAAAATAAACACTACACCATAGACAACTTGTTGGCTATCAAGTATTATTACGACTTGATCGCAATTTCTTTTTAGTGGTTACATGTATTCCGTTGCAAGGTAAAGATTT
>JBKQMP010000222.1:0-6122 GCA_052146665.1 Dissulfurispiraceae bacterium | reverse complement strand
TGCAGATAAAAACACCAGCATGCCACACGCTTCTTTATAAGAATTGACCGGAACATTCAGAGGTTATTTCCTTCAGCAATGGCCAACCTCTTACCGTGCCACCCTTCAAGAGCCATGCCTCCGGTCGTTGTCGGCGGTAAAGATGTGGTCGGCATTATTTGTCTCCTCGACACTGTCAAAACAGTATCGCTGAATTGTTTTCTAAGCGCAGAAAAATACAAAACGTGGCCATTACAGGCTGATCTGCCCCCTTATCGAAAGGCGTCATTAATGATTTGTAAGCTTGGATGAGCCGTGTGCCCAAGGCCAAAGAACCGTTATTTTTTGCAGTGAGTTCAAACGGGACACGCTGCCGATGCTCACAGAGAAAGCATGCCCATCAGCAAGGTAGCTTCGGAACTTGAACTGCATCCGAATCTGCTGCTCTCATGGAGAAGGTCGTTTTTGACAGAAGGGGAGATTTAACCTGTGAATAAGTCAAAGAGAGTGAGGTCTTGTGCATGATCAAATTGCCCCTGACAATTCGGGAAATGATCCCTCATTTACTTCTACCATTGATGGATGCGAAAATAAGAGCAAAGGAGGCATCACCTATTTGATCTCAACTCTCGTGGAATACGAACGATGAAGGAACAGCGCCCGGACCCGGACGTCTTGCTTCATGAGGTGCAGGAAGAGCAGGAGCGCGAGCGCCGTGGAAAACTGAAGATATTCTTCGGGGCTGCACCAGGAGTCGGGAAAACCTACGCGATGCTCGAAGAAGCGCAGCGGCGGCTTGCTGAGGGACTGGATGTGGTGGCAGGAATCGTGGAGACTCACGGCCGCAAGGAAACTCAGGGTCTCTTGGAAGGCATGGAGATTCTTCCACGTCGTTCCCTGGAGTACCATGGCACAGCACTGTCAGAGTTCGATCTTGACGCCGCGCTTGCCCGTAAGCCCTCCGTGCTGTTAGTCGATGAGCTGGCTCACACGAACGTTCCAGGTTCCAGACACAAAAGGCGGTGGCTGGACGTCAATGAGTTGCTCGCGGCAGGGATAAACGTCTACACCACAGTGAATGTCCAACACCTTGAGAGCCTCAATGACGTGGTAGCCCAGATCACTGGTGTTATCGTCCATCAAACCCTGCCCGACTCTGTGCTCGATCTAGCCGATGAGATAGAGCTTGTAGACCTTCCGCCAGAAGATCTGTTGCAGCGTCTGAAAGAAGGCAAGGTCTATGTCCCTCAACTTGCTGCTCAAGCGAGGGATAATTTTTTCCGCAAAGGGAACCTCATCGCATTGCGGGAGTTAGCCCTCCGCAGGACCGCCGAGAGAGTGGATGAACAAATGCAGCGCTATCGACGCGACCAGGGGGTCAAGGCAGTATGGCCCGCCGCGGAGCGAATTCTCGTGTGTGTCGGTCCTAACCCCTTCGCGGTTCGCCTTATTCGCGCCGCCAAACGGATGGCCTCGGGACTCCGCGCGGGGTGGATCACCGTTAACGTGGAAGCCCCAGGTAAGGTACAACCTTCAGAAGAAGACATAAAGAAACTTGCTGAGCACATGCGTCTTGCTGAAAGCCTCGGTGCAGAAACAGCAGTGCTATCCGGGCACAAGGTCAGCGAAGAAATCCTTGATTATGCTCGTGCCCGCAATGTTACCAAGATCATCGTTGGGAAGCCCACCCATCCCCGCTGGAAAGACAAGTTATTTGGATCAATGCTGGATGAAATCGTAAGGGGAAGTGGTGATATTGACGTCTATGTCATAACTGGTGACACCGAGGTCTTAGTCCCCCACCACGTGGCCAAAACGGCACCGCACAAAGAACGCATCCAGAGCTGGCTCTGGAGTGTGGGAAGCGTCGTTGTCTGCACAGGCGTAGCCAAGTTGATGTTCCCCTATTTTGACCTTGTTGATTTAGCGATGCTGTACCTATTGGGTGTTGTCGTCACAGCAAGCCGCGCGGGTAAGAGACCATCTCTTGTCTGTACTCTGTTAAGTGTTGCCGCCTTTGACTTTTTCTTCGTCCCCCCCTATTACAGCTTTGCAGTAAGTGACCTCAGATATATAGTAACGTTTATCGTTATGTTCTTTGTGGCCTTCATTACTAGTAGCCTGACAGTGCAGGTGCGTGACCAGGCAAAGGCCTCGAGATTCAGAGAGAGGCGAACAGCTGCGTTATATAATCTGAGTAGGGAACTAGTCCACGAGCAGGGAGTGGGCCCGTTGAGCGCCATAGCCATGAAACATATAAGCGAAGTATTTTCCAGCCAAGTCGTCGTACTGGTACCTAATGACAAAGGCAGCCTGGAGATCCCTGACACGGATCGAAGCGCCCTTGCACTTGACCAAAGGGAAATGAGCGTTGCGCAATGGACGTTTGATCATATGGAAAGGGCAGGCCTCGGAACCGACACCCTCCCTGGCGCAAAAGCCCTATATCTTCCACTAAGAGCTGTATCACGAACGGTAGGTGTCATCGGCATCCAGCCAGATCCTTCTTTGACGGCTTTTGACCAAGAACAGATACACATACTGGAAAGCTTTGCCAATCAGACAGCGATGGCTATTGACAGAGCTTTGCTTAGCAAGGAAGCTGAGCGGGCGCTCGTCAAAGCGGAAGCGGAGACTCTGCGAAATACACTGCTCAGCTCCGTTTCCCATGATTTACGTACACCCCTGGCCACTATTACGGGGGCTTCAACAACACTGCTTCAAAAGGATATTGCCCTTGATCCAGCCAGTCGAGAGGAACTTGTGCTAACTATTTCCGAGGAAGCGGACCGCTTGAATAGAATCGTACAGAACGTGCTCGCAATGACACGTCTCGAGTCCGAGTCAATGACCGTGCACAAGGAATGGCAATCCGTCGAAGAGATCGTTGGCGTGGTACTGAATCGCCTCAGTGATAAACTTAAAGGGTATCAGCTTACGGTGAGACTGCAGGAAAATCTGCCTCTGATCCCTTTTGACTCTCTTCTCATTGAACAAGTATTGATGAATCTTTTTGACAATGCGGTAAAATATACACCGCAGGGCACTCAACTGGCACTTTCGGCCACAATAAAGGGGGACAGCTTACTTTTGGAGTTAGCTGATCGGGGCTCCGGAATTCATAAGGGTGAAGAGGAACGTATTTTCCAAAAATTCGTCCGCGGCTACTCTACCGGTGGCGGGGTCGGCCTGGGACTTGCTATCTGCCGTGCCATTGTGACGGCCCATGGCGGTCGTATTTGGGCGGAGAACCGGCCTGACGGTGGGGCGGCGTTTCGTTTCACGCTCCCCGTCGGGGGGCAACCAAAGTTGCCTGAGCCCGAGGAAGAAATTTAAAAAAAAGTTTGCTGACAGAGCCATATCAAGGGGCAGCCAAGTATGACGACACAACACCATGACCTAGTTTTGTTGATTGAGGATGAGCCGCAGATGAAGCGTTTTCTCCGGGTAACCTTGAAAAGCCACGGTTATGACCTGATCGAGGCGGCCACGGGCCAAGAAGGTCTTACACAGGCCGCCACTAGAAATCCTGACGTAGTGCTGCTCGACTTGGGCTTGCCTGACATCGACGGACTGGAGGTCGCCAAGAGGTTGCGCGAGTGGACTCTTGTTCCCATCATTGTGCTTTCGGCGCGGGGGCAAGAGCTTGATAAAATCAAGGCTCTCGATGCCGGCGCTGATGACTACCTGACTAAACCCTTTGGCGTGGGAGAATTGCTTGCGCGACTGCGTGTGGCTCTCCGCCACAGAGAGACGCAACGTTCTGAGAATAAAGAAGCAGTATTCATGCTTGGCGATGTTCAGGTGGATTTCACCAAGCGACGAGTGCTTATGAATGATACGGAAGTCCACTTAACGCCGATTGAATACAAGCTCCTGACTGTATTGATTAGAAATGCCGGTAAAGTCATTACGCACAATCAACTCCTGAAGGAAGTTTGGGGTCCCTCGTATGCGAACCAGACGCAGTATCTGCGCGTATATATGGGCCAACTGCGGCACAAACTTGAGGCGGATCCGGCGCGCCCTCAATATTTTATGAATGAACCTGGCGTCGGCTATAGACTTAAACTAGATTTGACTGAGGAGGGCTAGGAGAAGATTTGTTTACGCAGGAATAACAATGTGTGTCAACAAAATTGTAAAAAAAAAGTGCCCCATACTCAGCGACAAAAAAGTCCTTACAGGCTCATGAATTCTGAGAACTAACCTAATCCCAATCCAGAAGTCTTTGCTCTCCCCTAAGCCCTCTGATTGAAGTGACATCTTGACTGACCTCAAGGGTTCCCTTGTAATTGCCATTAGCGTCACGCACCGCAAAATACCTTATATGAATAAACTTTTCCTTCATCTGTATCCAGAATTCTGCATGGTCCTTCTTGTTTGACTTGAACTCTTGCAAGATTTTTTCCACGATATGCACGCTCTTGGGCGGATGACAATTTTGAACTGTCCTGCCAATAATACCAGGGCTCCGTGGAAAAATCCTGTCAGGCGTTTGGGAGTAGTAAGCAACCTTATCATTGTCGTCGACAAATGATATGTCCACCGGTAGATGAGTGAGAATGAGATTAATCTGTTCAGGCGTGAGCAATCCTGTATGTAAAGCGAGACTGCCCACTTTTTCAGGCGATAGTCTATCCTGATAGGTTTCCTCTGAAGGATGCCATTCCCGTGTCGGCTCGATCCAAGCGTATCCCACCTCTTCCTCACCCTCTCTCACCTTTGCCCAATCGCTATCTCCAAGGGTTTCTAGTGCCATAGGGAAGAGTATGTGCTCCTCCTTGTAAATCATGTCATTTATTATTTGAATCAAAGCCTGCAATTCCCCCGGAGTTATGGATCCATCAGTGACCTTCGTTCTTGTGTCCTTCATCATCTTCCGTATATCATCATGGAGTGCCCACATGACTTTTGACGGTCCTGAGATACCATGAGCCTCAAGAACGGGAAAGAGCTGGTTTTCCTTCCTGATGTAGTGCAATTCCACTAGCGAGAGTTTTTCAAGGAGGCCCCCCAATTGCTCTTTGTCTTTTTTTACGTCGTGGACAGCCTGCATCTGCCTAATTATTCCCTCGGCTGCGCGATTTTCTAACATGAAACTGTGTACAGGATGGCCGGCCGGCAGCCCCGGAACAACCTTATTCTCAAGTGATTCTTTGAAAACGTCGACATGCACGTCACAGAGTCTTTTTACCTCTTCTTCAGGCATCCCCTCCTGGATCAACCGTTGCTCCATGTGTGCAATTTCGGAGGGTGCAACGTCTCTGACCAGCTCAAGAAAACGCTGTTTTAATATATTGACATCAACGCCCCTGTGCAGATCCTTGATAATGTTTTTAAGCGCCTCGATTCTCAGCTCAGGATCTGATATTACGAACGCTTTCTCATCGCTCTCAATAGTGACTTCCTGGCCAGTCTGCCTTTTTATCTCTTCAGCTATTTCTTTCAAGAGTCTGCTAAGTTCAACTCCTCCTAGCATCGAAACCCTGCTTAATGTGGCTATACGCCCAAGGGTCTTCCTTAAGAGCGGATTATCGAGAGCCTTGAAGTGAGGGTCCCTGTTTATAAGGAACTCCTTAATGAATGGATATTGCGAGAGAAGCTCATCAACTTTTGTTTTCGAACTGATACGCATTTTTCCCCCTTAATGTTGATAGTTTACGATTCTTTTTTTGATCACTGTACTTTCCTATCTTCAACCACTCGTGCTCGTTTCACTAGAATTATACAGTCGATGATATCCGTTTTGCACCTTGACCATAGAAATCTGCCTTATTCAGCCATAGAGATGACGAACTAAACCTCCCCGGCGATAAAGCGCGAGGCTTCTTCTTATGGCGACAGCAGCCTCTTGGCGCTTACCACACCTCACAATGCAGAGTTGAGTAGAAGACATTTTGGCAAAACTCTTGAGAGACGGCTTTTGGCTGAAGAAGGCTTTAGAAGTTAGTGGATCTCGAGTCCAAGACATGAATGGACCCCGCCCTACACGGTGATGTATCCACTTCAGAATCTTGATCGGGATAGGGGACGCCTAAAAGGCGTACCCCTCCCACACCACCCGGCATGCGGGTCCGCACCGGGCGGTTCGAAAAGGTGAGGTCACAGTCGAGGGGTATGGCCCCTCTCCCTAAGCTTTC
>JBKQMP010000221.1:0-20120 GCA_052146665.1 Dissulfurispiraceae bacterium | reverse complement strand
TGCCGCACCGAAAGACAGCAGCACCGTTAGTGCTACTAAGGCAGCGATAAAAATCATTGGTTTGTGTCTCACTTTCAAGTCCTCCTTATTAATTCGTCGTTCTTTATGTTAATGGCTAAGACATGCGAAAAAAAACCTAAAAAAACGAATCTCAATAAATGCCTCCCTGCCAGCCCATAGATTCCTCCTTATCCCACCAGTTTCTGCTTACGACAGTATAGCCATGATAACTTTCTTTGTCAATCACTTCATACTTGCTCCGAGCCTGCTATGCGGACTTGGACGGGCACATCGTATGCGATCGAAGTCGGCAGGTGTTTCTTTCTAAGAGAAACCTTAACCCGCTGGAAAAAACGCGGTTGTGCGGTGTTCAGCATTGCTATATTGTAGTTAATAGCGTAATCGATATATCTTTCAGATACGCATTATTAACCAGACACAAGATAAGAGGAAAGAGATATTGATGAAAAGGTCAGAGATGAGGAAGGCAAACGGGGTAAAGAAAGGGACAGTGATAGTCACGGTAGATATCGGGATGACAAAGAACCATGGGTACTGCACCGCGGCTGACGGCAGGAGCTTAAGAACGTTCATATTTGAGGACCCCCGACGAGGATTTGATGCGTTATGAGGCATGGCACTTGCGAGCAAGGCCGCATTTGGGTGCAATGAGGTGATTGTCGGGTATGAGTCAAGCGGGCCGTATGGAGAGTCACTCATTGACTATCTGAAACAGGAGCCGGTAAGGATTGTACAGGTTAACCCGCTGCATACGAAGAAGATGAAGGAGATCAACGGTAACTCCCCATTGAGGACGGATCGGAAGGATCCCTGGGTAAACGCAGATATCCTACGGGGCGGACATGCGTTAAGCGTGGTAGTGCCAACAGGCGATGTAGCCTACCTTAGGAGACTGAATAATGCACGGGAGCGGCATGTGAAAGAACGCACCGCGCTGCTGAATTAATTGCAGCAGTTAGTGTTTCCCATCATTCCTGAGGTTACGCGGATTTTGAAGGTTATGCATAGCAGAACTGCGTTAAAAATATTGCAGAAATATACCACGCCGGCACGGATATGAAGCGCAAGTCAGGAGGAACTGGGCGAGGAGATGAGGCGGCTGAGTAGGCGCAAGTTTCGCACAAGAGATGCGGTAGCGCTGATCAATCTTGCAAGGACTACCGTAGGCATCCAGGAGGGGCTAGAGGGGTTGGTTATGGATAGCCAGCACATCCTCAGCCAGGCAGTTCGCATATGAAAGGATATCAAAAAAAGGCATCACAACACTCACAAGATTAAAAACTTCGTGATGGAAAAAAAGAGAGAGCACGATGTCAGCCTTCGGCTCTCTCCTTAACTCGTAACCTATTAGTTTCCATGTTCCCTGGCTATACAAGAAACTGGAAACTTCTATATTTTGGCATTCACAATCTTGAGGGAAGCGTTAATTTTTTCACCGATTATCTGAAGGGGATGGTGCAAATCCCCTTCTATGTCGGGTTCCCCTAAGTTAACATTTTCAAGTTCTCTACTGGTTAACCTCACAAGGGGCCTGGCTTCCTCTAACTCAAGCCGTCTGCTGCAAAGCTCGTTTTCTGTAATTTCTCCTATCATGATATGTCTCCTTTTTTGATGTTCTTTAGTGTAACCATTTTGTAACCCTCAACCTCAGCAATGAGCAATTAACGGCAACCATACGCAAGAATAGAAACGAAAGCCAACCTCTTGAATAATTGGTGTTTTTACCGTGGTTTCAAGGTGTTGCGTGTGAGCGTAAATAAAGGGGGTCTTTGCTTCTGAAATCCAGAGAGATAGCAGCGTTCACAGCTCTAACCGCCTTGCGAATTGCGGCTCCTCAGTTAAAAATTCATATTCGTGGCGCTCTAGATGTTGGCTGCAGTGGACGGGAAATCGTTGAAGTAATAATGCAAAGGGATGTCTATGCAAGGTTTTCCTGTCGCGCTAAATAGCTTGTTTACAGCCCAAAAAGATCTTGCTGAAAGAGGCAAAGTGAAAGTCTACCCGGGTAGGAACGGTCAGCTTTTATCACTGACCACAACTCCACGCATGGGGATACGCACCGGACGTTTCGCAGAAATTATCGGGCCATAACAGAATATTGAGTTCCTGTCCTCCGTGTACTAAGGCGCTTTCATTTTTCTCTATTCATCGCACGAGTACCCGTACGTCATTTTACACGCAAGTCATTTAGACATGCAGCGCCTACCATCAACCTCTTTTACCACCTAATGTAACCAGATCGCCTTTGAGCTGGAGGGGGCGATGCAAGCCCCCTTGATATATGCGAGCCTCTTTTTATAGTCGGGCGACTCTTTTGTCTTCCTACCTTTTTTCTTGTTTTTCTCCCTCCCCTCCTTCATGTTTTCCTTGAGGCTGACCTTGTTTCTGCTGTTGACCTTGAGGATGTTGAGGTTGGGTTTGTTTCTGTTGTTGAGCTTGTGGGTGTTGTTGCTGCCCCTGTTTCTGCTGTTGAGCTTGTGGGTGTTGTTGCTGCCCCTGTTTCTGCTGTTGACCTTGCGGGTGTTGTTGCTGATATTGTTTCTGTTGTTGAGCTTGTGGGTGTTGACCCTGTGCTTGCTGTTGTCTTTGTTGTTGCATCTGTTGCTGATGTCGTTGAACCTCAGGCCTCTGATGATATTCCTGTTGCCTTTGTTGTCTTACTTCCTGCCTCTGTGCTTGTGGTCGCGCTTGATAGCCCTGGACACCCCACGTTCCTTGCCTTTCCCAATATCGATTATTTTGCCATGTCCTCCAGTTCTGTTGAACTCGTTGGGGAGCAAGATGTTCATAGTTCCATGCCTGCCCATGCCAGCTATGTTCTCTGTAGTATCCTCTCCAACCTGAATCTACATCAAAATAAAAACTTGGAACCCGGTTATAATAACCCCAGCCACGGTCATAATAATGCGAACGATACCAACGACCGTCCCATAGACGCCACCACCAACCATTGTAGAAGAAAAGATCCACGTCAACATCAGGACATACGTAGACATACGTATCAGGCAGCACTATCAACTGTGGCGGTGCGGCAAATACGACGGGTGGCGGCAGCCCAATGCCAATGTCGATGTTTACATTTACCCCTGCCATTGTGGGAACAGGAACAACACTTATCAACATCAAAAGCAATGTTCCAAAAAAAAACTTCTTCATTTGGTTACCTCCTGTACACAGCACTATTTTGTCTCCCTTCATTAGAACAATGACGGGTGCAATAAACGGTGTCACTGCATTCCTTAATTTCATTAGATACTTTTAGTCCCTCTGAAACAAAGTCTGTCATCTTTGTGCAACAACGTATGTGTTTTCCCTACCACTCCGCAACATCTTACAATTAAATGTCTATATTCTTCGCCTCGAGTGCGTGCCTGACAATAAACTCTTTGCGGGGGTCCACCTGATCACCCATAAGGATAGTGAAGATCTCGTCGGCATTCACTGAATCCTCTACCGTCACTTGTAACAAGGTCCTTTTTTCCGTATCCATCGTAGTCTCCCACAATTGCTGAGGATTCATCTCACCAAGACCTTTATACCTCTGGATGTTTAAGCCCTTCTTCGATGTATCTGTTGAAATGGTCAGAAGTTCCTTGATTGACAAAGCTTCTCTCTCTTCATTCTTAACCGTTACTTTGTAGGGCAGCTCGCCGAAAGCTCTACGCAATTCGCCGTATATATATGAAATCTCTTTGAATTCCGGAGACAGGATAAGAGGAATAGAAAAGAGAAATTGGTTATTGTGCCGTTTGATCATCGTTGCATAAGCTTCGTTTTCTTCATCAAAACTAATTTCTTCATGGGTTACGTCTGGAAACCGATCCAGGATTTTTTCAAGGAGCTTTGTTATTGATTCGTATGTCTTGAACCCTTCTTTATCAACATTCAATTGCAGGAGAAATTCTATTATGTCTACGTCCATCCTCTTTCTCTCGAACCAATTCATTAGGCGTTCATAGGCAGCAATCCTTTTCAGATAGGGAATCAGTTTTTTTCCGCTGATTGACCCTGAAGGGGTCGCTACCTGCGTATCTTCCGCCGCAAGCTCAAGGAGCATTCCCATCAGCTCTGTCTCGTTCTGGATATATCTCTCCGTTTTTCCCTTTTTTACCCTAAAGAGAGGCGGTTGCGCGATATAAAGATATCCCTTTTCAATGAGATCAGGCATCTGTCGGTAAAAAAAAGTGAGAAGGAGAGTCCTGATGTGCGCACCGTCCACGTCAGCGTCCGTCATCACTATTACCTTGTGATACCTAGACTTTAACACATCAAACTCCCCGGGTCCTATGCCTGTGCCAAGAGCGGTGATGAGCGTTCTTATTTCCTCTGACGTAAGCATTTTGTCAAACCTAGCCTTTTCCACATTGAGAATTTTTCCCCTCAACGGCAGTATAGCTTGAAATCGTCTGTCCCTGCCCTGTTTTGCCGAACCGCCTGCGGAGTCACCCTCAACGATAAAGATTTCCGAACGGGCCGGATCTTTCTCGGAGCAATCAGCCAATTTCCCCGGTAATCCCGTATCTTCCAAAACACCTTTTCTTCTTGTGAGTTCCCTCGCCTTCCTCGCGGCTTCCCGCGCGCGGGACGCCTGCAGGGCCTTTTCGATGATCTTCTTCGCAACAGCAGGGTTTTCCTCGAAGCAAATAGATAGGGCTTCGTTTGTTATGGATTCCACTATTCCCTTGACCTCACTATTGCCAAGTTTCATCTTTGTCTGGCCTTCAAACTGCGGATTTAGGAGTTTTACACTTATTACTGCAGTTAGGCCTTCCCTTATATCCTCCCCTGTTACTGTTTCTTTTCCTTCCTTTATTATCCCCGCTGATGTGGCGTAGCTGTTCGCCGTCCTCGTAAGCGCTGACTTAAACCCGATGAGATGGGTCCCTCCTTCTTTGGTATTTATATTATTAGCAAAGGTGTATATGTTCTCTGCGTAACTATCATTGTACTGAAGGGCTATTTCGACTATTATGCCCTCCTTTTCTCTATTCATATAAATAGGTCTTGGATGCAGAGGTGTCTTGTTTTTATTGAGATGTTCCACAAAAGACTCTATCCCTCCTTTATAGAAAAAAACCTGATTCTTCGTCTCCCTTTCATCGGTCATACTCACTTGCAGTCCTCTGTTAAGAAATGCCAGCTCTCTCATGCGTTGTGCAAGGGCATCATAGTTAAAATCTGTGACTTCAAATACTTCTGCATCCGGTTTAAAAGTAATCTTCGTCCCCCTGCTTTTGGTCTTGCCGACGATCGCAAGGGGAGCAGTGGGCTTCCCTCTTTCAAAGCGTTGCTGAAACACAATACCGTTCTGTTTTATCTGAAGTTCTAGCCACTCAGAAAGAGCATTGACCACAGAGACTCCAACTCCGTGCAGACCCCCAGAAATTCTGTAAGCCTTGGATTCAAATTTACCTCCAGCATGGAGTTCCGTAAGTGCTATTTCGGCGGCACTCCTTCTCTCCGGGTCTTCAGGGTGCGGGTCAGTAGGGATTCCCCTGCCATTGTCAATTACGGTACAACTACCGTCATTATGTAAAACAATTTCGATAGCCGTGCAATGCCCTGCAAGAGCTTCATCAACACTATTATCCACGACTTCATAGACGAGGTGATGCAGTCCGTCGATGCCAGTAGAGCCAATATACATGGCAGGTCTTACTCTCACGGCATCAAGGCCTTTCAGTATTTTTATTTCTTCAGCACCATAGGTTTCATTGACAGGCTCTGGCGTGCTGACCTCGGGAAGTGCGGACTTTTCCTCAGCCCTATTCTGCTGTTTTATTTCCGACATGACAGCTCTCTCTAGATCCTCATCGGCATTACGACGCATTTGTAATCTTCCCTGCCGTCCTCCGTTACGAGGACTGCGCTTAAGGGTTCGTTAAGTTTAAATGTCACCTTTTCTGAAATCATCGCACTAAGCGCGTCAAGGAGATATCGTGCATTGAAGGCCATGGACATTGGTTCTCCTGAGTAAACTACGGAAAGTTCATCTTTTGCCTCTCCCATGTCCGGATTTGACGCAGAAATAATGATGTTCTCTGCTTCAATATCTATCTTGATCGCATTGCTCTTTTCCTTACTCATCACTGAGACCCTTCTCAAAGACCTGATAAGAGCATCCCTATCAACCGTGAGCCTCTTTTCATTGCCGGATGGTATGACCTGCTCATAATTCGGATAGGTCCCCTCAATCATTCGCGTCAGAAATTCAATTTCATCTATAACAAACTGAATATGATTCTTGCCTATGATCACTTTCACCGCATGCCCTTCATCATGTAGAAACCGTCTTAGTTCCGCCACCGCCTTTCTCGATAAAATCACTTTTTTCTCTTCTTTGAACTCAGTCCCTATTCACTTTTCTGAAAGAGCGAGCCTATGACCGTCTGTACCCACCACGGTGAGTACGTCCCCGGTTTTCAAATGAAAAAGCAGTCCATTTAATACATACCTTGTGTCTGATTCCCCCGCTGCATAAAGGGTTCTATCTATAATCTCAAGTAGGGTGGCAGAAGGAATAGCTATCTGTTCAGTGTCCTCTAAACGTGGCCAGACAGGAAATTCACTATCGGAGAGGCATGCCAGCCGGAAATGACTCCTTCCGGATTTTACCTTTACCCACTGGCTATCCACTGATTCAATAGATACCTCGTCGTCCACTTCTCTCACTATCTCGAACAATTTCTTGGCGGGGATGCACATGCTTCCTTCTTCCGCCACTGTAACATCGATAGGCTCCTTAAATGCTGTCTCAAGATCTGTCGCCGTAATAAATGAACGTTCCTTGGCTAAAGTAAGGAGGAAATGATTCAGAATAGGCATTGTATTTTTTTTGTCCACGACATTCTGAATATCAGCTAGCTTTTTTTGTAGCTCTCCTTTATCAACTACTCCTTTCATCATACCCTCCACTCTTTTAGTATAATACCCATCACGTTAGTTGTGTCTCCCGCAAAGGCAGGAAGTAATATCTTTGTAATAACGGTCCGTGAGTTCGCGCATACGCGAAAATAGCAAAAAGTGCTTATTCTTTTCCTACCACCATGCATCGCTACAGACCTCTGATCCTTCTTATGATATTCTCTATGCTCTTGTTCAAGTTGTCATCCTGTCCTCTCTTTGCTTCTATCTGCTTGCATGCATAAATTACTGTCGCGTGATCCTTTCCACCAAAGGCAAGGCCGATCTCGCTTAGCGAGAGGGCAGTATGCTGCTTTGCAATGTACATTGCAATTTGTCTTGCATTCGCTATTTCTTTAGTCCTTTTTTTTGCCCTGATGTCCTGATTCTTTACTCCAAAATACTCACAGACGGCCTTTTGTATCAACTCCACTGTGATCGGTCTATCCTCTTCTGATATCAAATCCTTAAGGACAGCCTTTGCCATTGTTAAATCTATCGGGGTCTGCGTCAAAGAAGCGTGTGCGCCGAGCTTTATGAGACATCCTTCCAGTTCCCTGATATTTGACTTTACCCTCGTCGCAATAAGGTATGCAACATCTTCTGGTATGGCCAGCTTTTCTGTTGCAGCCTTTTTATATATAATCGCCACTTTTGTCTCTACCTCAGCCGGCTGTATGTCCGCAATAAGGCCCATGCTAAACCGAGATCTCAGCCTGTCGGTAATATCAGAAATTTCCAATGGCGGCCTATCACTCGAAATTACTATCTGCCGTTGCTTTTCATAAAGCGAATTAAAGGTGTGAAAAAACTCCTCCTGGGTAACGTTCTTATTTGCAATAAATTGAATATCATCAATGAGCAAGACATCTACATTTCTATATTTCTCTTTAATCTCGCCCATTTTTTCATGCCGTATAGCAGATATGACCTCATTGGTAAAACGCTCAGCAGATGCATAGTGCACAACCTTGTCAGGATTGCGGTCTACTATTGTATTGCCAATTGCATGTATAAGATGTGTTTTTCCGAGGCCTACCCCTCCATAGATAAAAAGGGGATTATAAGCAAACCCTGGATTTTCTCCAACTCTCTTTGCTGCAGCATGTGCAAACTGATTGGATGGGCCGACGACAAAGGTATCGAAGGTATACTTTGGACTAAGATATATTCCTCTACTTGCAAGTTTGGTCTTTCTGTTCTCCAGCTTGGTATCAAGTCTCCGTAACGCATCATCCTCTTTCGTTGCGGTTTTATACTTAACGGTCACTGGCTGACCACTAATCTCTCCAATAACCTCTCCAAGGATGGAAGGATAGCTGTCCTCAATCCATTCCCTGAAAAATCTATTGGGAATTTCTATCAATACATGTTGATCTTTAAATTGCAGGACTTTCATCGGTCTGAACCATAATTCATAGAGGCCATTGCCAATTTTTTCAGCGATTTTTTTAGTAGCTTTCAGCCAAATCTCATCTGCAGTCATACTCATCGCCTTCTATTTATTCCCGTGTAGAAAAATTATTTATGCACAGCTTATTAACAATTGTTGGGAACTCCCTGTTTTTAGCATGCTCATTATAGCTTATCTGTGAAAACAAGGGCAATAATCTGTGAGTTAACCTGTGAATATCTTTCTCGTTGGCAAAACTGTCTTGTTGATGAAGAAAATGCTGTCTTTATTATCATTATATCCTATTGTTTATTTAATGCTTATCCGTCCTACTGACAAATCCACAGCGCCTACTATGTCTACTATAAAAGAACTAAATACTAATTAATAGTAGAGTTCTTTTAATCAGCAAAAGCGCCTCCACTTTTGAAATCACCTTTCATTCACGTTCCATTATTTTTTTCGTGCGAGATCGCCTTCAGATAACCCTCTATAAAAATATCTATTTCTCCGTTAAGAACTGCATCAACATTGCCAACTTCAATATTTGTCCTATGATCTTTTACAAGACGATAAGGTTGTAGGATATAAGAGCGTATCTGATTGCCCCAGGATATGTCTTTTTTATCACCCACTATGTTATCAAGTTTCTTCTCCCGTTCCTTTCTGTGCATATCATATAGCCTAGACTTGACAATCTTCATTGCTATTTCCTTGTTTCTATGTTGAGATCGTTCACTCTGACATGAAACAATTATACCAGTGGGAATGTGAGTCACCCTAACTGCAGATGAAACCTTATTTACGTGCTGTCCACCAGCACCTGAAGCCCTGAATGTATCGACCTTTATATCATCATCTTTTATGTCAATGGATATGGAATCCTCTATTTCAGGATAAACAAAAATGGCAGAAAAAGAGGTATGTCTCCTGCTATTTGCGTCAAAAGGAGAGATTCTTACAAGACGATGAATACCGGCTTCAGCCTTTAAATATCCATAAGCATAATTCCCAACTACGGTAAAAGTGACCCCTTTTATTCCGGCTTCGTCACCAATCTGTAAATCAATAATTGTGGTCTTAAATCCATGATTCTCTGCCCATCTTGAATACATTCTCATCAACATCTGAGCCCAGTCCTGACTTTCGGTGCCACCTGCCCCTGGATGTATAGTTACTATAGCATTGTTCTTATCCACTTCTCCTGAAAGCAGCAACGCAAGTTCTATTTTCTTCAAGTCTTGTGTTAATTCGTCTATCTCCATTTTGAGTTCTTCAGTGAATATTTCCCCCTCATCCTCTTTAAGTATGTTCAATGATTCCTCAAGATAGAGAACTTTATCGTAGGCTATTTGTAATGGCTTTAATGACTCTTCGATGTCTGATTTTGACTTTTGTAAAGCTTTGATCTTTTCAGGAGAGTTCCATACTTCTTCAGATGATAGTTCTTTTTCAATAGCGGATAATTGTTTTAAGCGGTTGTCTACATCAAAGATAACCTCTCAACGAGATAATCTTTTCCTTCAATTCTAAAACGACTTCTTTGAATTCGTTTTGTAATATCATTACGCATTCCTCTCTTATATTGAAATATGGTCTTCAAGCACCAGCTTGGTTTATTTGCTCCAATTCTTGAACACTAGTAGAAGTGAAAAAACAATACATAAATACGATAATATATCTCCATACTTGGTATATATGGTAAGCGACCGATTTGTTTTTAAATCGGCGATCAAAACTGTTCTCTCGAAAAGACTAGTTTTGCTCAGAATCCTTCCGGCGCTATCAATAACCCCTGAAATGCCTGTATTTGCCGCTCTAATCACCGGTTTCCTGTTCTCAATGGCGCGGAACACTGCCATACTAAAATGTTGATAAGGACCGCTCGTGCGTCCAAACCACGCGTCATTGGTGATGTTAACTATAAAATCTCCCCCGCTAGTATAAAACTTTCGCACAAGGCCAGGGAATATTATTTCATAACAGACTAGTGTCCCGAAGGTGCCGAATGGAGTTATCGCCTTGGTATAACTGCTGCCCGGGATATAGTCGCCTATGCCGAAAACCAATTTTTCGATAAAAAATAGCGCTTTTCTGAGCGGGACATATTCGCCAAATGGCACAAGATGCATTTTATCATAAATATACGAGACATTTCCATTTTTATCAAGGAGAACGGCACTATTGGTATATCCTGGTTCACCTTGGTCGGTCTTGATCTCTGAGGACGAAACTGAAGCAGATGGGTTGGCAGCTTTCTTAACTAATACGCTCCCGAAGAGCAAATAGGTATTTAAACTTTTCTGAAATGAGATTAGGTTATCTGATAATTCCTTGTCGTAACGAAAATAGAATGGAACGGAAGTCTCCGGCCACACAATAAGCATCGGGTTTTGTTTTGCAGCTTCTAGCGAGAGATCCTTGTAAACACTTATTACTGACTGCTGATATGCCCTGTCCCACTTTTTATCCTGCTCAATGTTGCCTTGCACAATAGCAACCTTGATGTCCGTCGCACTACCTTCATTGTGAAGCCTATAAAATCCGTAAGAGAAGGTAAAAACAGTGAGCGCGACAACGAGAGCAAAGCTGACTATTGTGGGCAAGAGTGGATAGAGAGGACGCTCATGTCGCCGCGTCTTTAGCAGTAGCAGGTCAGCAAATGCTCCATTGAATGCCACTAGCAGGAACGACACTCCATAAATACCAGAGATATCGGCTATCTGTATGAAAGGGAGAAATTGATATTGGCTGTAACCGAGACTGGACCAGGGAAATCCGGTCAGAGCATAGGAACGGACAAACTCTAAAGCCGTCCAAAATAATGGAGCCACACACATTGCCGGCAGATTGGTCTTCTTGATCGTAAGAGAAAAGAGCAGTGAAAAAAGGGCAGGATAAAGGCTAAGGTAAATACATAAGATTAAGACTATCAGCAGACTAGCCAGAAAAGGCACTGAACCGTAGACATTTATTGAATGGTAGATCCAGTAGGTGGTCCCAAAGAAATATACGAGGCCTGTAAAAAATCCCATCCTAAAGGCCGTCCAGTTATTTTGATTATAGAGGGCAACTAACAAGGGAACGAGAGCGATCCATGCAAAGAAATAGAAATCCATTTTTGGAAAGGACAGAAATAGCAGGAATCCTGATACCAATGGATAACCATAAAACGCTTCAAAGTTCTTTCTAAGTTTCTTCATAACTGGCAGAGAGCACGGGAATATTACAAGACAAAATATGTTATCATAAATTACTTTATGCCGGCGACTATTATTATACCCGTTCGTTACGCGTCAACTCGTTTTCCGGGCAAACCCCTCTATCCTCTCTTGGGGCGACCCCTTATTGAGCACGTTTATGAGAGGGTCAGAAGGGCGACGCGCGTTCAGGAAGTTTTTGTCGCAACAGATCATGAATTGATCTATACCGCCGTGAAGGCGTTTGGCGGCAAGGCTATCATGACTTCCGATAAACATCGGTCAGGAACTGATAGGATTGCGGAAGCAGTCATAAAAATTGGAGACACGGGATATAAAATACAGGAACACGATATAGTGGTTAATGTGCAAGGCGATGAGCCACTTATCATGCCAGATATGGTTGACGATGTGGTCGGGGTCATGGAGGACGCGCGAGCGTCAATAGGTACCCTGGTGAAGAGAATTGAGGCAGTAAATGAGATAACAGACCCAAATATTGTCAAAGTGGTTTTTAACCGCGATGGTTTTGCACTCTACTTTTCGCGCGCTCCGATACCTTACCACAGAGACTTAACCGGAGACAGAGGTTACACGATTCAGGATATTAGGATGAACAGGGTGAATATTTTCAAACACATAGGCATTTATGCCTATAAAAGAGACACATTAATGAGTTTTTCAAGGTTGGCGCCTTCCCGTTTGGAAGAAGCTGAGAGATTAGAGCAATTGAGGGCGTTAGAAAACGGGCTTAATATCAAGGTAAAAGAGACTTTCTTCGAAACCATTGGTGTTGATACACCAGAGGATCTGGAACGTGTGCATAAATGCCTAAGTACATTTTCATAACGGGTGGGGTTGTATCAGCCTTAGGAAAAGGGATAGCAGCGGCGTCAATAGCGGCCCTCCTAGAGGCAAAGGGCCTCAAGGTCACTTTGCAAAAATTAGACCCTTACATAAATGTCGATCCCGGCACCTTAAGCCCTTTCGAGCATGGAGAGGTATTTGTTACGGATGATGGCTGTGAGACTGATCTAGACCTCGGCCACTATGAACGTTTTACCCATGTGAGGATGTCTGTTGTCAATAATTACACGACTGGAAAGATTTATAACAATGTGATCACCAAGGAAAGACGGGGTGATTACCTTGGGGATACTGTTCAAGTTGTCCCGCATATCACGGATGAGATAAAGGAGGCGATTAAATCATCTGCGACAGATGAGCATGATGCGGTAATAGTAGAGATCGGAGGGACAGTCGGTGATATCGAGAGCCTCCCCTTTCTTGAAGCCATTAGACAGTTTAGATATTATGTGGGAAGGGAAAATGTCCTCTATGTCCATCTCACTCTTGTGCCCTACATAAAGACGGCTGGGGAGTTAAAAACAAAACCTACGCAGCATAGTGTCAATGAATTACGGGAGATAGGTATCCAGCCAGATGTCCTCCTTTGCAGAACTGACAGGCCCCTGCCTTCTGACATGAAGAGAAAAATTGCCATTCACTGCAACTTGGATACCGATGCAGTTATAGCAGCTATAGATGTGGATACAGTTTATGAGGTTCCCATTTCTTTCAAGTCTGAAGGGTTGGATACGCTAATTGATAAAAAGCTCTCACTGAATAATAAAGAACCGGATCTCTCCATATGGATGGATGTGGTAGGGAGGATCAAACATCCAAAAATTGAAACTACTATTGCCATAGTGGGGAAATATGTGGGGCTCAGGGATGCTTACAAGAGTTTAGAAGAAGCACTTATCCACGGTGGAATCGCTAACAATGCTAGGGTCAGTTTACAGTGGGTCGATTCAGAAGCCATAGAAACGAAGGGAGCAGAGAGATTACTTGCCGAAGTTGACGGCGTACTCGTTCCAGGAGGGTTTGGCTCCAGAGGGATAGAGGGAAAGATAGAAGCAGTGCGTTACGCAAGGCAGAAAAAGATACCCTATTTTGGTATATGTCTCGGAATGCAGATTGCAGTCATCGAATTTAGCCGTAATGTCTGTAACCTGTCAGCACATAGCACAGAATTTGACCTTAAGACGACGAATCCAGTTATCTATCTTATGGAAAAGTGGTTTAATCACAGGACAGGAAAAATAGAAGAGCGTTCCTCTGAATCTCAAATGGGGGGAACCATGAGACTGGGTGCATATCCGTGTATCCTCAAAGAGGGTTCAAAAGCCTTTGACGCATATAGAGTCAGAGATATATCAGAAAGACACAGGCACCGATATGAATTTAACAACATCTATCGAGAGCCCTTTTGCATAAAGGGTCTAGATATCAGCGGAGTATCCCCAGACGGAGAACTTGTGGAAATAGTGGAGCTGAAGGATCATCCGTGGTTCCTTGGGTGTCAGTTCCATCCTGAATTCAAATCAAGGCCGATAGAACCGCATCCTCTCTTCAAGGCTTTCATCGAGGCATCGATAAGAGAAAAAAAGACCCTATTCCTATAAAAGAGACTAATAAATATCATAAAGTATGGAGATCGTCTTCATAGGGGATTCACTAACCCAGTACTTCGACTGGCAGAGACGGTTTCCCGAGCATACTGTGATGAACCTTGGTATTGCGGGGGAATCGGTAGAGGAATTGTTGGCGCGTATCGATACCATAAGCTACACAATCAATAGGCCCGACATCATTTTTGTGATGACGGGTATAAATAATGTCGTTATGGAAGAGTATGATATAGCGGAGTGTTACAGGAAGATAATGAAGAGACTATCTGCAACGTTCAAGAATGCAGAGCTCGTGGTGCAAAGCATCCTGCCGGCTGATTTATCTTGGGTTGACAATAAAATCATAGAAAGCATAAATATGTCACTTAAAAGGATTGCACACGAAGTTAAGGCAGAATATCTTGACGTAACCCGTCTTTTTATCAATGCGTCGGGAAGACCCGTTTGCGAATATTTGCTTGACGACGGCGTTCACGTGAGCGACAAAGGATATGAGTTATGGTCGAAGATAGTGGAGAGCTTTATCGATCATTCTCGCAAGAGGATTTCAAGTAACCTGTCGAGATCATCCAGTGAATAGTATTCTATTTCTATCCGTCCTTTTTTATCTCCGTGAAGAAGTCTGACCTTGGTCCCTAAAGCCCTTGTAAGCCTATTTTCAAGATCAGCGACCTCGGGAAGTTTTTCCTTTTTTTTAACCGACAACGCGTGCAAACCTTTCTTGCATAAAGCCTCTGAAGACCTGACGCTTAGGTTTTCTCGAAGGATTTTTTTCGCGATCTCTAACTGGTTGCTTTTTCCCTCAACGGAGAGGAGCGCCTTTGCATGACCGAGAGAAAGGGAGCCTTCACTTACAAACGATTTGATCGCTTCGGGCAACTTTAGGATACGAAGATAGTTTGCTATGGTGGCCCTGTCCTTGCCAACGCGCTGGGACAACTCCTCCTGTGAAAGATCAAATTCCTTAAGAAGTCTCTGGAAAGCGTCAGCGGTTTCCATGGGGTTCAATTCCTCCCGCTGGATATTCTCTATCAGCGCGATTTCTATGGCATCGCGGGATGAAACCTCTTTGATAAGGGCTGGGATTTTTTTCAGTCCGGCAAGTCTTGCGGCTCTCCATCTGCGTTCGCCAGCCACAAGTCTGAACGTGCCATCTCCAACTCTGGAAACAATTATTGGCTGAAGAACGCCTTTTCCCTTAATGGAGAGAGAGAGTTCTTTTAGTGATTCATCCCTAAACGTCTTTCTTGGCTGGTGTTCCGCGGGGAGTATTTTTTCAATATCTAAAGAGAGCACGTCTTCTCCCTTCTCAGGGAGCAAAGCTTCAAGCCCTCTGCCTAATGCTGTTTTCACTTAACATCTCCTTAGCGAGAGATAAATAACTCTGGGCGCCCTTTGAACGGACATCGTAGAGAATGGCCGGTTTCCCATGACTGGGCGATTCAGCAAGGGTGACGTTCCTTGGAATCAATGTGTTAAAAACCTTGTCTTTGAAGAATCTCCGAACCTCTTCTGCTACCTGATGGCTTAACGTATTGCGAGCGTCGAACATCGTAAGTAGTATCCCCTCTATATCCAGCGAAGGGTTGAAAGAGCTTCTCACCAGCTTAAGGGTCTTCGATAAAAGACCGAGACCTTCCAGGGAATAGTACTCGCATTGCACTGGAACAATTATAGAATCTGCAGCCACAAGTCCATTTAGGGTCAAGAGGCCGAGGGATGGCGGGCAATCAATGAAAATATACCGATAGATAGGTTTTACTGAGGTGATTGCATTCGAGAGTATATGTTCCCTTTTATCTTTATGAATCATTTCGAGTTCGACGCCTAGAAGATCTATAGTTGAAGGGACAATATATAAGTGAGGAACAGCGGTTTCAATAATTGTTTCCTCTATCACACGGCGTCCCATATAAACATCGTAAAGACTGTTTGTGATTGTCTCCCTGTTTAAACCAAGGCCACTGGTAAGGTTGCCCTGTGGATCGGTGTCTATCACAAGAATGTCTTTTTCTGCGAGGGCGAGGGAGGCTGCGAGGTTCAAGGTTGTGGTGGTTTTCCCTACACCCCCCTTTTGGTTGGCTATAACGATGGTTTTTACCATAAGTCATTTCATTGTATCATTTTCAAGTAGGAATTAATATCCATAAATTGTTATCAGGTTGACATGACGATAAATTTGAAGTGCCACAGGCAGATATGACAAAAAAATAGCTTGCGTATGGCTAGGGCAACTCTTCTGACTGAGGGATGTTTTTCATAAAATCGATCCATATCGGTAGCGCGGCCCTTGCGCCAGCTTCTTTGGGCCCAATTGACGTGTGGTTGTCCCTGCCAACCCATACCCCAACGACTAGTCTGTCATCAAAGCCTATAAACCATGCATCAGAGAAATTATTTGTTGTCCCTGTCTTTCCATATACCATTTTCCTCAACTCCTTTGCTTTTTGAGCTGTACCGCTCTCGACAACAGCCCTAAGTAACTCTCTTATCTCATTCACAGTCTCTGAAGAGAGCACCTCTTGAGAGGAAGGAGCCGTCTCTTTCTGAGGCACTCCATCTCTGCTGAGAATTTTTTCATAGGAAATAAATTCGAACTTTCTTCCCGTGGCAAAAACGGTATACGCACCAGTGAGTTCAGCCAACGTGACGTCTGATGCGCCAAGTGCGAGGGGAAGGTATGGCTCAAGACGGCTCTTTATTCCGCATTTTTTCGCAAGCTCAATAATGTCATCGAGACCAATCCGATGGGCTAGACGAACAGTGGCTGCGTTTAATGAGAGAGCGAGAGCGGTCCTTAGCGTGACATATCCATGATACTCATTGTTGTAGTTTTTTGGAGACCAAGAACGATTGGGTCCTGCGCCGGCAAAAGAAATGGGACTATCAAGGAGTTGGTCCTCAGCAGACATGCCGGCTTCGAGGGCAGCTGTGTACACAAAGGGTTTAAATGCCGAACCCGGCTGTCGCATGGCCATTGTTGCCCGATTAAATTGTGATTCCCAAAAGTCAGTACCGCCGACCATTGCCTTGATATGACCTGTTTTTAGATCAATTGCAAGTAATGCAGCCTGAACGCCGGGAGGAACCCGCTTTTCTATGGACTCGATTCCTTTTTTAACAGCCTGCTCAGCAGCCTTCTGCATGCTGGAATCAATGGTGGAATATACCCTAAGCCCGGAGGTATAGATCTCTTCCCCGAAGGTGGCCTCGAGCTGATGTTTAAGGATCTCAACGAAATAAGGAGCCGCGTATTTTCTGTGGAAAGGTTTAACCGGTAGCGCCTCGGTGCTTGCCTTGTCATAATCTTGTTTCGATATAAACCCGCTTTCAAGCATTTTTCTCAGGACCAGGTCTCTCCGTGTTCGTGCCTTATCAGGGTTTTTAAATGGTGAGTACATAGAGGGAGCTTTTTGAAGGGCTGCAAGCATAGCTGCCTCTGAGAGCGATAAATCTTTTATCGACTTTCCAAAATAGGTCTGAGCTGCTGCTTCAATTCCGTATGAGCGGGTCCCGAAATATGCCTGGTTCATATACATGCCCAGTATTTCATCTTTCGTATACCGCTTTTCTATCTGGGCCGAGATAATGGCCTCCTTGATTTTTCTCGAAAAGCTCTTTTCCGGCTTGAGAAAAAGCATTTTCGTGAGCTGCTGAGTGATGGTACTTCCCCCTTCAACTATGCCCTGAGCCTTAATATCTACATAGAGAGCTCGCAGGATGCCTATAAAGTCGACCCCTGGATGTGAATAGAACCGTTGATCCTCGATAGCGACGAACGCTTTCTTTATCCGGTCAGGTATCATGTAGTGGGGAATAAAGTTTCTTCTCTCCAGATAAAGTTCTGCTAAGACCTTTCCGTCGGAAGAATAGACAAAGGAGGATTCCAGGGGAGCATAGCTCTCGAGGGTCTTGATCTCAGGTAGCCCGGAAAGTATCCAATAGAGAAATCCGCCGATGGCACCAATCATTATTGCGAGAAGGGATAGTTTGAGAAAACGTGACCATTTTACTAAAAACATAAAATATTATAACAATAATTCGGTGTATGACATAAAGAACAAGTGACAGATCTTCTCAAAGTTAATATGATATAGTATTTTCATGATTCCTGATTTTTCAACAATCCCAACCAGGCCCGGGGTATATTTGCTGAAAGGATCGAAAGAGAAGGTCCTCTACATTGGTAAGGCTAAGAATCTGAGGAGCCGACTGAGGACATACTTTCAGGACGGCACCAATCTGGACCTTCGAAAGGCTGCAATGGTCAGACTGGTCAGGGACTATTCCTATGTCGTCACTGATAATGAACTTGAGGCGCTGATTTTAGAGGCAACCTTCATAAAGCAATATAAACCAAAGTTTAACGTCGTTCTCAGGGATGATAAGAATTATCCTTACATAAAACTTAGCACAGCAGAGGAATGGCCACGGTTGGAGGTTGTCCGGAAAATTAAAAGGGATGGCAATCTCTACTTCGGCCCTTATGTCCCTGCACAGGGTATGTGGGAAGCCCTTGCCTTTATAAGGAGAAATTTCTTGATAAGGACATGCGGCTATTTGCTGGACAAACCCATGCGCCCATGTATCCAAGACCAGATGAAGAGATGTAGCGCTCCATGCGCCGGCGCTATCACAAAAGAAGCTTATTTGAAGATAGTGGAAGAGGTTAGGCTTTTTCTTCTTGGTGATAAAAAGCGTCTCATTGAGAGACTCGAGGAGAAGATGAATCTGCTGGCTGATGAGATGCGATTTGAAGAGGCAGCTAACGTGCGTAACAGGATAGTTAAGCTCAGGCAAGCTTTTCAGTCCCAGAAAGTTATATCTCCGGAGCTTGGGGATATAGACGTTTTGGGCTTTTATGGTCGAGCGACGGAAACAGAGAGTGATGTAGCTATACATATTTTATTTGTCCGAAATGGCGTCCTTATGGGCGCAAAAGATTTTTTTATAGAGAAGGTTATGGCTTTTGAGGATTCAGAGATAATGCACAGCGTTATCGAACTTTTCTATTCAAAGGAGATCCCCCCTCCCGCCACGATTTTGACGAACGTGTTACCAACAGGCGTGGAGTCGCTCTTGGCGTTGCTCAGGAGTAAGAGAGGTAATGACATTGTGCTCGAAGTCCCTGGTGAAGGCAAAAAACATGATCTCCTGACAATGGCAAACAAGAATGCCATGGTTGGATTTCTAGCGAGACGAAAAAGTTCTGCAGATGTTCTTATGGCGGTGAAGGAAAAACTGAACTTGCAGAATATCCCCTTATCAATTGGTGCCTTTGATGTTTCTACCATTCAAGGAAGTGAGGCCGTGGGGGCATTTGTTTACTGGGAGCGAGGTGACTTTAAAAAGGAGAGCTACAGACGGCTGAAAATAAAAAGCGTTACCGGCAACAATGACTATGCCATGATGAAAGAAATTATTGAAAGGACATTGACAGGCCTTGAGGGACTTCCAGCAAATCTTATTGTAATTGATGGGGGGAAGGGCCAGCTTGAAATAGCGCGAAAAGTTGTGGAGCAGCTAGGCATAAAATCGGAACTTGTCGGTATCGCAAAAAAACCAGACAGGGCCTTTTTATGTAACGATGAGGTTGTGGATTTGAATGACAGGTCTCGGGCCTCATTGCTTCTTAAGCAAATTAGGGACGAGGCGCATCGTTTTGCAATCAGCTTCCATCGGAAATTGAGGGACAAGCGGTTGATGGAATCTCCACTTGAAAAGATTCGTGGCATCGGGAAAAAGAGGAGACTGGCGTTATTAAGATCTTTTGGAAGCATAGACGGAATTCAAAAGGCAACTGTTCAAGAGATTGCTCAAATAAAGGGGTTTAATATCAAAACGGCTGAAAGAATTCTTGAAGGGATTAAAGGCATATGACCGGTGCATATGCTCTACTTCACCAAGGAAGCAATAGCATGATGCGCCTAAGAGAGACACGGGAAACACCGATGCGCAATCTCCTCTCAATGCATGGCAGTGTAAAGGCTATTAATACTTTATAACGGATGTTCCCCTCAAAAAATAAACACTACACCATAGACAACTTGTTGGCTATCAAGTATTATTACGACTTGATCGCAATTTCTTTTTAGTGGTTACATGTATTCCGTTGCAAGGTAAAGATTT
>JBKQMP010000220.1:0-5569 GCA_052146665.1 Dissulfurispiraceae bacterium | reverse complement strand
GCCTAAAACTACTCCCTTGGCGCCTGATTTTACCTCTACCTATTCAGCCCGAATCTGCTCCCATCCGAAAATAGCTCCGTTAGCTCTTCTTTATTCGCCTTGAGGTTATTGTTAAGGAATCGCTGGGTGAGGATGTCAGTTGTTGAAGCCGGGGCCAATTAGTGTATAATGAAGCAGACGGATCGAGAAAGGCAGAAGATATGAAAGAGATGCACGACTTCGTGGCAAAAAATGGTGAGACTGTCTCGTTAAGGCCAGCTGTGCCTGATGATGCAGGGGAGATGATTAACACGATCAGATCTACTGCCCTGGAACGAAGTTATGTGTTGATGGAACAATATGGAAAGGATGCAGAATCAGAAAAGAGATATATAACTGAGATGGACCGTCAGCACAATTTGCTTCTCGTCGCGGTGGTGAAGGGTGCTGTCGTTGGAAGCCTTGCTGCTCTTCAATCAGACGGTGGGCGCAGACCACTGACGGCCCACATTCTTAGCATAGGGCTGCACCTGATAAAAGGTTACCGCGGGCTTGGAATCGGATCGCAGATGTTAACGTATGCCGCTGAATGGGCCAAGGAGCAAGGGTTCAAAAAACTGGAGGCGAGCATTTTCACCACTAATAAACGTTCCCTTAATTTGTTTAGCAACGTCGGTTTTCAAGAAGAGGGGACCAGACGAAAACAGTTTAGGATCGGCAGTGATTTTATCGATGAGGTATTCATGGCGAAGTTTATTGAGTAGTCGCGTCCTGTTTGTCCAGACATTGGAATCGTTGGTGAAACCGGGTTCCTGACGACATTTCAATGACCTTTTTTGTGTCGGTTTCTCCTGTTGTCAATTAAATCGCATGAGCAGGCACTTATTCATTACTCATCTCTAGTGCTTTTAATCTCGGTAACCGTAGAAACATTCAATAGTAACAATCAATAGCGCGGCCCGCTCTCGAGGCCATCTCTGTTATTTTCCAACCCCCTTCAAGGAAGCCTGTGTCACAGGTGTAACGGGATCATTAGAATGAATCGTTACTGCCGCAACCTGTGATCCTGACGAGACAGGTCTGAAGGTGATGCGCAGACTGTATGCGCCGCTAGGTCTTATGGTCTGAGTTTTTGTCCATTTCGCAAGAAACTGAGAACTGGCTGAGCCCGTTATCTCGACCCCTGTGACGATGAGATTTGCACTGCCGGTGTTGTTAATACTCACTGTTTTTGATAGTGACTTGTTAAGGCGGACATTTCCAAAATCGAGAGAGGCGGGGCTCACAGAAATGATGGGTGAGTTATTTGCAAAAGAGGCGGTTACCGTTTGCCCTTGACTCATCGTCAACTGACAGGAGCCAGTCCCAGTGCATCCACCTCCGCTCCACCCTGTGAAGAGAGAATTGGCATAAGGGGTTGCAGTTAGCGTGAGCGCAGTTCCAGAGAGATAGTCTTCTGAGCAATTACTGCCGCAGTTTATTAGCCCATCAGAACTCAGCACAGTGCCGCTTCCGGTGCCTGATTTCACTATTGTCAGAGTAAAATACAATTCTGTTCCTTGCCTTGCCTGTCCCGAATCAGCGTTAATCATCAGGGATGACTCATCAACGGCCTCAAAATTGGCACCGGTTACCTGGCTTAACTCCGGCACTAAAACATCATTGTTCCAGCCAGGGTCAGGGACACCTGAGATGAACCAAGAGGACCCGTTATCAGCCAGGATCATGCCGTATTTTTTGAGGGCCTGGAGAATCACTTGGCCATCTGCAGAGAATCCTGATATATCGAAATCGGCTTTGAGCCGGAAACGTTGCCCCATTGGTGGATAATTGGAGGCTGTACGGCTGGAGGCAAAGTGGCGAGCAGGCCATATGAACTCGTCCCGTGTTTGAGGAGCAGTGAATCTCACAGCATGGGCAATTTCGCCTGAAGCTACCTCATCGTAGCGCACTAGGCCGGGCAGTATGGGTAGACCCGCGGCATCTGCTGATGTCCATCCACTGGGACGCAAGGCGTTCGAAAGAAGGTTGAATATGGCGCCCGAGCCGGCATGCCAGCTTCCATCGGGCTGAGGGTAGGTTGACCATGTTTCATAAAGGACACAGTTATCCTTGTCCAACACCAGCACATGACGGTCGCCGGTGGACTGGCTGCCACCTTCGATGAGCGGGTCAGGCGGTATGGGATAAGGACCCGGATCACTCTCATCAGCATAATCAAAGGTAATACTGACCTTGGGCTGGGTTCCTGGAACAACGTTATAAGGAATACCGATCGGTTCGCCGTCCCATGTGCCGGATCCGAAATCAGGGTGAAGCCCGGTGGAGGAGCTGATCGTTGCGATGTACGCTGATGAGTTAGAGTCGACGGGCATATTATCAATCGGGGTGTTCCACACGTTGTCCGTCGGCAGCATGGGACATCCTTCAATCATTGGCGGTTGAGCGACGTATGTATAATTTTCCGCTGAGACAGCATTACCCAGAATCAGAATGCTAAGAAGTGCAATAATAAAGCTACTACAAAGGACCTTTTCTGTTTTGGTTGGCATCTTTTCCCTCCAAAATAATGCTCTTGTAAGACGTGGAAGCGCCGCTGAGCTCTAGACAATAACCAAGCATTTGTCATACCATGGGTTTGTTTCTCGCCGATTGGCTCCTGTTGTGGGGAAAAGAACTATCCCATGTTACGTATGGACAAAAATTGGTATCTTCTAAGAGGTGAATGACAAATTTTATCAGCGTCCGATGTGGGCTCAGGCTCAACGGTTCCAGGGTCTTGAGCCTAACTTCGTAGGAGGGAAATAATGTGCTATCATAAAGGCTGTGAAAATGATGAAAAGGACGGCGTTCACCTATCTGAAGATGATCAAGATTGTTCATTCAGTCTTTGCCCTCCCTTTTGCATTCACTGCCGCACTCCTTGCGGCGTCAGGCATGCCACCCCTCAGGCAAATAGTATGGATTGCTATTGCGATGGTTGGGGCACGGTCAGGGGCGATGGGAATGAACAGGGTAGTTGACCGGAAGATTGATGCAAAGAATCCGAGGACACGTAATAGAGAGATCCCATCCGGCAAGATAAAGGTAAGAGATGCAGTCATTTTCACGGCTATCTCTTTTGCTGTACTCATTGTAGCTGCATACCACCTCAACCCTCTCTGTCTGAAGTTATGCCCCGTAGCGATCATCTTTCTGGGCCTCTATTCTTATACAAAAAGATTCACGTGGATGTCGCATTTTGCGCTAGGCGTTGCTATTTCCGGGGCACCAATAGGCGCGTGGATTGCGGTGAGAGGCACTTTTGATACGGCAATCCTGCCACTCTGCATTGCTGTCGTTTTTTGGCTTGCCGGCTTCGATGTCCTTTATGCGTTGCAGGATGTTGAATTTGACAAGCAGTCTGGTCTGCAATCCATCCCTAAAAGGTTTGGTGTAAGAAGGGCTATCAGCCTTTCAAGGCTGTTTCATTTCCTCACTTGGACTATGTTGGTTATAACTGGCGTTATTTTTCATTTGAATTTTCTTTACTGGTCAGGGATGGTTGTTGTGGCGGGACTGCTGGTATACGAACATGCCCTGGTCAAGCCCAATGACCTGAGAAAGTTGAACCTGGCTTTCTTTAATATGAACGGTTACATAAGCGTGACAGTCTTTGCATTTACCTTGATGGCTTACCTTCTGTAAATGCGAAAAAACTTGATAGATGATTATGCATGATTGGCAGGTTGCGAGATGTCAGGTTTGTAGTGAATCGCTGAAAGATCCCAAGAAGAGGCCCCTCGCGCAGGATCACAGAGAAGCCTACCAAGGGGGTTTAATTGTCAGAGCAAATAAAGATCACATTGCCCGACTAGTAAGCGATCTTCATAAGTGAGGAAAAGATGTATAATTCGATTACCATTAAAATTTAGACTGGAGGATCTCAACACATGGAGTCAGCCGACTTGATAGTCTGCGGCGATTACATCCTAACTATGAACGAGCATATGGATGTCATTAGAAAGGGAGCACTGGCCATCAGGGGTAAGCGGATAATTGATGTGGACACTGAGGACAGCATCCGCAAGAAATATAGCTCCGGAAAAATTATGGAAGGACAAGGAAGGGTGGTCTTGCCTGGACTCATAAACACTCATACCCATGCCGCGATGGTATATTTTAGGGGTCTTGCAGACGACCTTCCCCTACAAGAATGGCTGCAACGGCATATCTGGCCGGCTGAAAACAAATGGCTGAGTCCGGAGTTCATCTCTAATGCGACACAACTGGCCTGTTTGGAGATGTTAAGGGCTGGAATCACCACTTATAACGATATGTATTTTTTTGGTGAGTATTCGGCCATGGTGACGAAGGAGATGGGAATGAGGGCCGTGCTGGGCATTGGCATCTTGGATTTTCCGAGTGTTTCTGCAAAGACCACAGAAGAGTATTTCATCAATGCTGAACGGTTTATCAAAGATTGGAGAGAAGATGAGTTGATCACTCCTTGTATCGCCCCGCATGCAGCCTATACCTGCAGTCCTGAGACCTTTAGGAGGGCCAAAGCCGTGGCCGAAAAGTTCCATGTCCCGGTCCACACTCACCTTGCAGAAACCGAATGGGAAGTCGGAGAGATCATGTCACGGTTCAAGAGAAGACCCGTTGAACATTTGGAGGCGATCGGGGTTTTAGATGAGACGGTGCTCGCGGCGCATTGTGTTTGGGTAGATGACAGTGAGATAGAAATCCTTGCCAGCAGAGGTGTCGGTGTTGCTCATTGTATGGAGAGCAACCTGAAGCTAGCATCAGGATTTGCCCCTGTAGCGACAATGATTGCGGCGGGCGTGAAGGTCTCCTTCGGAACGGATGGCGCTGCGAGCAACAATGATTTAAATATACTGAGTGAAATGGCCACTACTGCCAAGGTGCACAAAGCGATCGCAAATGATCCCACAGTACTAGATGCAAGAAAGATACTTACTATGGGAACTAGGTGGGGCGCTGAGGTCCTGGGTCTTGGAGATAAAGTCGGCAGTATAGAGAGCGGTAAACTCGCGGATGTCATCGCGATGAACCTGCGGGCACCTCACCTCACTCCACTCTATGATGTTTACTCGCACATAGTCTATTCAGCAATGGCATCCGATGTAGAAACGGTTATTGTAGACGGAAAAGTGGTCATTGACGGCAAAAATCACACTACTGCTGAGGAGGATGAGATTTTACATAAGGCCATTGAGTGGGGTGAGAAAATAGCAGATTACAATTCTGCTATCGGGAGAAAAAAACCTACTTATAATGATATGACTTAGTAAGGATTGCATTTTGGTGTTCAAGTAGGAATAAGACTTACGTGAAAAAGAGATTTTAACTGATAGTGTTTGTCGAGTTTATAAGGTATTTTAAAGAAAAGAAGAAGATCGCTACAGAGCCAAACCGCCTCTTAGGGCGGGATGGATAGTGGCAGGTCTTTTTTAAGAAGAAATGAGTAAGCTGCTGGAGGATGACATTGATTTGATATGCTTTTTGTCATTGGTGAAGCGGGGCTTTGGCCAGGGCTTCCTATCAGAATGTCCCATATGCCATACCAAGGGTTCACGATACGGAG
>JBKQMP010000219.1:0-35862 GCA_052146665.1 Dissulfurispiraceae bacterium | reverse complement strand
ACTGATCTATTGTCAATATAAATATTATAATTACATGGGTACACTTTCCAGACGCAAATCAGCCCTTCCTTGTCTGTATTCAATCGGTTAGCTTACTGTTGCCACTAATTTTAGGGGGAACTTCGGTTTAAGCAAAAAAATATTATCTTTGAAAAGAAATACTTTTTCCTCGGTCACCGGATCGCCGGAGGGTAAGGTTGGTCTTTACCGCAGCGCAGTGCCGGTGAGGGGACCTTTATTCTTGTCAAACTGAAGTGGCACATATTTGAAAAACGGGTGAGACGCCGATTCTCGGCTTCGCTTGAAGTGTTGCTGTTGGCTGTGTTGATGGTTGGTGCTGGTTCCGTTAAGAGGTAATTAACGGAACCATAAGAACTTCCGGCGATCTTTGGGCGGATCACAGGCTAGGCGAATAGAAAACGAAAAGTGACTCTTCTTATCGACCATTCAGATGCCTTGAAGCCCATTAACTGTTTCTTGGTGATTGAAGATGGCACGGAGATGGACGTGCTTACGTTTTCCTCAAACTCTTGTTCTGTTATCTCAAAGACCGTCTTATGGTAGAAGCTATGTGTAACTTTTTCATCGCACATTCCCATGATTCTCTCGAAAAGACCGCATTCGTCCAAGGTTATGTTTTATCTGATCTTTCGGTGTGTCAGCTAAATTCTTTGGCGCCCAGATATGAGAATCTCCAATATCGAAAATACAATTGAAATAAGCATCTCTTTGTGCTAATCTGCACCAAGATGATTTATTCGAACCCAGGTCAGGTGCTAACTTGACAGAACATTTTCTTAACGTTCCGAGTGTTTTTAAGTGGGGGGCCAGATCGATAAGTTGTATTCCCACTTCTGTATCGTATCCCATTTCCGAAAGCGTCACCGCTTTAAGCTACATCTTTATATAGGAAAGCAGTTAAAAATGTTAAAAGAGCTGGCTCTGATTTCCATGAATCCTTCCAAAAAAAGACTCCCTGTCATATGTCAGTGAGAAAATTGTGTAAACGAATTCTTTACAGATACATCCCTTACTGTTTTCTGTATCCTCTGTTCAAAGTCTTAGGAAGACTAAAAGTTGAAGGTCTCGAGAACCTTCGTGGAAATGAAGGAACCCTGATAGCAGCCAATCATTTAAGCTATATCGACCCGCCTCTCTTAGCGGTCATTGTGCCAGACGGATGCGTTTTTTTGGCAAAACACGAACTCTTCGACATCCCGATACTTAAGCACTTGATAAGCTATTATGCCGTACCTGTGAATAGACAAAGGGTCAACGCCTCAGCTATTAAGGTCGTATTAACAAAACTGGCGCACGGAGAAAAAATCGTCATATTTCCAGAAGGAAGCAGAAATAAAGGCACCTCCCTTCTCGAACCTAAGAACGGCGTTGGCATGATTACCGTTTTAAGTAAGAAGAAAGTGATACCGGTACTGATTAAGGGTACGGACAAATTTCTACCTTCGGATAAGATTTTTCCAAGACCTGCAAGAGTGCAGGTGATCTTCGGAAAGCCGCTTGACTTGGGGCAGGATGGTGCTGATTACGGCAAGATCAGCAGTCTTATAATAGAGCGTATCAGAAACATGGACAGATAAGTTGTTTGCAAGTTTTCGTATCTCAGGGAAAGAACGAGATAGGGCGCAGCTCACAAGACTGCCATTTTCAAGTCGACCAGTTCTTGAATCATGCGAGAACAGAACTGCAATTACTCTTAGGTACGATGAACATGAATCCAGGCAAGAAGGAGTTGTAGGAAGTTCGAGAGAATTTGGAAAAACTGCCTTGTTAAACCACGGCAGCATACTTCCATTGAATCCTGCCAATGACTATTATTGAAACCATAGTAAGAATGGTTCAAGATGTAATTCACACGGGCTGACTTTCTATAACGCCGGCCACTTACGTGCTTGCTATTGGAGAATCAAAGTTCTTATAATCACATGTCTCATGTTTATCGGAGGAGCAGTCTTGTCCAGCCATTTTCTGAATATACCCTCAGTCTACAAACTCGGGACACGATGGATCGGCGCCATACCCAGACCTTTGGCCTACGCCCTTTCGAAGAGCATTGCCTTAGTGAGTTTCCTGTTTTATAGAACCGCGGTAAATAATGTCAAAGGCAACCTTACGAAGGCATTACCGTCGATGTCGGGAAAGGATGTTTCGGCTCTGACTCTTAGGCTATTTATGAATTACAGTAAGTATCTCGTAGATTACGGCAGGTTTACGGGGCTCCATAAAAGTAATATTATTAGCAAGATCGTCTCATTCGACAGAGCGGAAAACCTTGAGGAGGCGCTGGCAATGAAAAAAGGGATTATATTGCTGACCGCCCATCTCGGGAACTGGGAGTTGGGGGGGATTTTTTTCGGCAGTTACGGTCTGAAGGTCAATGTGGTAACTGTCCAGGACAAGAATGCCCAGATTGATGAAGTCCGCAGAACTTACCGCGAACAGCACAGTGTAAACACGATCACTATAGGTGATTCTCCCTTTTCGACGATTGAGATGCTCAAGGCGCTGAACAACGGAGAAATGATTGCTATGCTCATTGACCGCTATCTGGAGGGCATGGATTTTCTCAAGACAGACTTCTTCGGGCGTCCGGCGCGGTTTCCGAGAGGGCCATTTACGCTCAGCCGAGTGACGGGTGCTCCGATCATCGTCGCATTTGTCGTCAAAGAAGGCGATGGATACAGAGGCATAGTTGAAAGACCGCTCGTTGTGAAACAAGCAGAAGAAGAGGTCGATATCCTCGGAAAAGTCGTTCAGTCCCTTGAGCAATATATTGTGAGGTACCCTGATCAATGGTATAATTTTATGCCTATCCAGACCGGGGAAATATAATGTACTTGGGGTTACTGTCCGAAAGAGGTACAGTCGATAGGGGATCACTTTCCGAACCACCATTCACGCTCACCGGAAGCTGCATCCCCCCGCTTGTCAAAGGTTTGCCTAAAAGCACGATGTCCCTTTGTCCCGAATGCCTTTTGGTCATTCCTGCCAGTGAATACGAACAGGACGGCAAGGTTCTCATGACCAAAGAGTGCCCACAACACGGACTATTCAACGACATCATATCTTCGGATGTTAAAATTTTTCGTGAGCTCGAAAGATGGCACTTCAGAGACGGTAGCGGGTTTTCGAATCCGCAGGTGACAGACGCGTCAAAGTGTCCCACTGAATGCGGCATCTGCAATATGCACGCGACCCATACCTCTGTAGCCAATATCGATATAACGGGTCGCTGTAACCTCAGCTGCAACATATGCTTTGCCGACTCAAATAAACATCACTATGAGCCCTCCCTGCATGAAATTACCGCTATGCTTGAAAGGGTGAGGAATACCAAGCCGGCGCCATGCACAACCATACAGTATACGGGAGGTGAACCGACCGTCCATCCTCAATTTCTCGATATCGTAAGGAAATCGAAAGAACTTGGCTTTACTCATATACAGTGTGCGACAAATGGGCTCAAGCTAGCCGATCTAGACTTTGCGGAAAAGGCCCGCGAGGCCGGCCTCCAGTATCTGTACCTACAGATGGATGGTGTCACTGATGATGTTTTTCAGAAGATGAGGGGAAGCAGGTTGCTTGAAACCAAACTGAAGACGATAGATGCGGCAAGAAGAGTCGGCCTCAGGGTTATCTTCGTCCCCACGATTATAAGAGGCGTCAACGACCACCAGATCGGTGACCTGATCCGCCTTGCCTTCGATAATCTTGACGTGATGACCGGCATCTCCATACAGCCGATCGTCTTCACCGGAAGATATCCGGAGGCTTATCGGATGAAGGAGCGCTATACGCTAGCCGATATGATACTGGATGCAAGCAAGCAGACAGGTTTTACCGATCCTTACAGCGACTGGTTTTCACTGAATTCTGGGACTCCTTTTGTGCGGCTTGCGGAGGCGCTTACCGGCACATCGATTACCAACCATACCTGCCATCCGCACTGCGGCGCCATGTCTTTGCTTTTTGTAGACAAGGATAAAAATGCAGTGCCGGTTACGAAGTTCCTGGATTTTTTCAATGCACTGAAGGACATCGAGGTTCTGGCGGCTGCGACGAAGAAGAGACGGTTTAACGTATTCTCAAAGCTCAAGACGTTGAATATACTGCATAAGCATTTCAGGACGGAGAATGCTCCGAAGGGACTTACCTTTGCAAAATTTCTGAAGACTCTCGACGGTTATGCTGACAAGAAGTATACATGGACGAAAAAACATAAGGGTCACACGTATAAGACATTCTTTATCTTCGGAATGCACTTCATGGACAATTATAATTACGACCTCCAAAGGATAAGGCGCTGCGCGGTACATTATACTGCGTCTGACGGAAAACTCTATCCTTTCTGCACCTATAACTCCGGCCATACATTCAGGAACCGTGTCGAGAAACAGTATGTCGAGAACAAGAGACGTTAGCAGCTTCTTTGCGTTCAGTCTTTTGACAACACTCCTGCTGCTGGGAACTTTCCTTCCATCCCGGCCTTGCACCGCGAATAACTCGCTTCAGGGGGTGTCTGCCGTCGAGAGGCAGGGAATCCTCGCAAAGTTCAAGCTGCTTCACGAGAACATGCTCTCCATTTATGCTTCGGTGAGCCAGGAAAAGCAGCTGGCAGCCCTGAAGAAAAAGGTCGTTGTGGAGGGAACCGTGACCATGGCGAAACCTAATATGCTTAAATGGGATGTGGATAAGCCTGAGAAATCAATTACTGTCATCGACGGTGAAACGATGACGGTATATCATCCCGACATTAAAGAGGCACAAGTATATAGTCTCTCCGAAGATTTAATTGCGCGCAACACGATGAGTTTTTTCTCCACAGCCATTAGCGGTGATCTTGCAGAAATGGAAGGGAAATTCAGTGTGAGCATTTTCAGGGATGACGATGAAGTAATATTCAGACTGGTGCCGACATCCAAAATCGTAGGCCGGTATCTTTCAGCAGTTGTCATCCATTACGATGAAAAAACCGCTCTGCCAAAGGGTTTTGAAATGTCGACCCCAAAAGGCGACAAAACGATCACGCGACTCTCCAATATAAAAGTGAACCCCGAGCTTGCTCCAGGAGCCTTTCAGCTCAAAATGCCACGGGATGTCTGGATAACTAACAAAGTGGAGCCAAGAAACAATTAATGGTCTCCGCTGTACGAATACTTGCGATCATCGCTATAGTCGTCACATCCATCTTGTCCTATCCTTACCTGACCCCGCATAGCATCAGTGTCTTTGTCAGCCATAACAGTGTCTCGGCACCCCTCCTTTTCATAGCAGTATGTACTGTGCGACCCATCCTTTTTCTCCTTCCTTCGATGGGTCTCACGATAGTTGCAGGGGTCCTGTTTGGTGCAGTGTGGGGAACCGTCTATGTTGCTATAGGAGGTGCTTTATCGACGGCCGTTGGCTATTATTTTGCGAAATGGATCGGACGCGGTGCAGTCCAAAAACTGGTGGCAAAGAATGACATGTTGGTAAAATGGGGGAAAGATGTCCATGAGCACTCGAAGGGTGTGGTGCTGTCCATGCGGCTCTTTAACCTGCCATGGGATATCGTAAGTTACTGGGCGGGCCTCCAGGGGATCAGGTTTTGGGACTTCTACCTTGCAAGCATGATCCCGCTTGTCCCGGTCAGTTTTCTTTATACGTATTTCGGGAGTACTGTTTTTACGCCATACAGTGCAGGCTTCATCATCTCGCTGGCGGTAATGTTCATCATGGGAGCGATCCCGTATATAAAGGCTAAGTGGAACAGGAAGGCACGTGACTGATAAAATCGGCTATATAAGGCTCCCTGTGAACAGGCTTCATATGGAGATTACCAATAGCTGCAACTTTTCCTGCGAATTCTGCCCCGACTCTAAGATGAAAAGGAAAAGGGGCATGATGCCCATTGAGACCGCCAAGGCCATTCTGGACGAAGTCGGCAGGACTAAGATTGCCAAAATCGTGCTGTTCCATGTGATGGGAGAACCAACTCTGCATCCTCATCTCGTCGATATAGTGGCGCATGCACGCAGCAGAGGAATTGAAACCTGCCTTACAACAAACGGTAGTAGGCTGGAGGTGACACTACTAAGGGAACTTGTCAGCGCCGGTGTAAACCGGATAATCATTTCGCTTCAGACACCGGACGATAACACATTCGTACTGCGAGGGACAAAAGAGCTCACCTTTGATGACTATGCCGAAAGGGTCTTGAAGATAGCACGGCAGTTCCTCGATGACAGCGGAGAAACAACGCTGACTATCAGCTTTCTTTCGTCTCCGCTTCGCCGGCTTATCATCCCGATCTATCCCGAGGTAAGCATTGCTGACACCTCCTTTAAATTGAGAAAGCACCTGGGGACATGGGTTGACAGGATCATAAAGGGGACGGCCATTGAAAACAGACGTGCTGGCATAGTGAAACAGATACGGAAAATACACTCTTTACGCGAGAATATGATACGATTGACGGACAGACTCTTTTTCTGCACAAGAATCATGGGTGACTGGTCCATCCATTTTGACCATAAGAATGTTAAGGCAGTGTTCGGTTACTGTCCGGGGCTGCAGGACAATTTCGGCATCTTGTGGAATGGTGATTACACCTTCTGCTGCACCGATTTCGACGCCAGAACATCGATAGCAAACTTCAGCGAGAAGCCGATAAAGGACTATCTTGGATCAAGCGAAGTCCAGGAGGCGGTACAAGGTTTCAATCGTTTTAGGGTGCTACATCCCCATTGCAAACAGTGCCTCGGAGACAGGAATATCCTAAACGCGGCCGTGAAGCAAATAGGCTCAATTTTCTATTTCAAACTTTTAAGGAACCTTAAATAAGGAGGAATTATGAAGAGAGTTTTGATTGCCTTACTATGCCCTTTTTTATCGCTAATAATTGTTGGTGCTGCATTTGCGGACGATACCTATTACGCACGATGCAATATTAAAGTCTTGAAAGGTAACGCAATAACCTGGGTCAACTGGCAGGCCGCTCCCTACACGATCCCCGTCGGCACTAAACTCAAAGTGACTAGGAGCGGCAGTAAGGCCACTTTTGTGAGGGAAGATAACGGTGAAAGCTATAAAGTAGACCTCGGGGCAGATGGCGATGCCTACCTCGAAAAATTTGTCACCAGGAAGCCAGTCGACACAAGCAAATTCGCCAAGGATGTTCAATCCGATATAAATAAAGGCATTGCCAAAGCGGGGATGACCAAAGAGCAGGTATATATCGCCATGGGAGCACCTTCCACCCTCTCATCCGGCCGCACCGAGAGAATGGCAATCGAGGAGATCATGAAGTCCGACAAGTGGATATACTCGAGAAGACGCTTCGGTAAAAACATCGGCGTCGAGTTTGATTCGACGACAGGCAAGGTGATCAGGACCGAAGGGATTTGGGGGAAGGATTAATTACTGGATATGTTTGGGAACTTCGCATATGAGCTGTGAAGTGATTGCGAACCTTTTCGCAAAATTTGGGAGGCGGTTTATGAGGTGCTTTCAGTTATCGTTAATATTTGTTTTATTGTCTATGTTTTCATGCGCGGGCAACTCGGGGTATATGAAACCGACGGAGACAATGCTCAGTCCAACTAACGAAAAGGCTCTGGTTCGTTTCATGAGGCCGTCAGGTTTGGGATCTGCCATCAATTTCAATATCTGGGATGGTGACAAGGTCATCGGTAATAGTGTGGCAAAGGCGCAATTTGATTACCTTGCGGACCCGGGCCAGCATCTTTTCGTTGCTATTGCTGAGAATAAGACTTTTCTTGAAGCGGACCTGGAAGCAGGGAAAATCTACTATATTCTTACTCAAGTTAAGATGGGAATGTGGAAGGCCCGTGTAGGTCTTGTTCCTGTTACTAAAGGCTCGGAGTATTGGGACAAGGTTACTGATTATGAAAAGGAACTGAAAAAGCTCGAGCCGGATGTTGCACTTTTGCAGTCCTGGGAAGATGCCAACAAGGACAAGATCAAGGCAGTTATTACCGAGTATGAGACGAAATTGAAAACCGAAGAGCAGTGGCCTACTCTTACGATTACGGATGGGCGCTAATACCTGGGACTGGCAATGAAAAAACTCCTCCTCATCTCTCCTATTGCATCTAAGAGCCTCCTCGGGGGGGACTTTTATTTCCGCCTGCCCTATCTCGGCCTGCTAAAGGTCGCTTCGCTGACGCCTCCGGACTGGGAGGTGAAGATCGTCGACGAAAAGGTCGAAGCTATCGACTTCAAGCAGGATGCCGATCTCGTTGGCATTACTGCCATGACCCCTGTAGCCAAGAGGGGCTACGAGATAGCCGATAATTTCAGGCAGCGCGGAATAAAAGTAGTAATGGGAGGCATGCATATCTCTAAGATGCCGGAGGAGGCCTTGCAGCGTTGTGACAGTGTTGTTATCGGCGAGGCCGAGGACATATGGGACAAGGTACTTGAGGATGTTGAAAGAGACGGACTGAAGCGTATTTACTGGCATGAAAACGGTTATCCGTCTCTTGAGAACCGTCCCGCCACGAATTGGGACCTTTACAGGGACAAGGGATACTTGCCGGTCCATTTCGTGGAGACCACGCGCGGCTGCCCTCACAATTGTGAGTTCTGTTCCGTCACCAGCTCGTTCGGCGGCAAATTCAGAAATAGACCGGTCGACGAGGTGGAAAAGGAGATACAGAATCTCAAGCCATTTGAGGGAAAGCTGATCCTGAAAAATGTGGTCTTCTTTGCCGACGACAACATTATCAGCAGCAGGAAGCATGCAAGGGAATTGTTGAACAGGATTGTGCCATACAATCTCAAGTGGCTGGGGCAGACTTCGGTAAACATTGCGAAGGACGAAGAGATGCTCACCCTATGCCGGAAGAGCGGCTGCACGGGGCTTCTGATCGGCTTCGAGACATTGTCACCCGACAATCTCGCCAATGTTGGAAAGGCCTTCAACAAACCCCAGGATTATATCGATGTTGTCAATAAGATGCATGACCACGGGCTGGGCGTAAACGGCTCGTTCGTGCTTGGCTTCGATCATGACGATGAGGGCGTTTTTGAGCGGACCATCGAATTCGTCATCAAGGCAAAGCTCGATGTTTGCTACTTCTCGATACTCACACCATATCCCGGCACCGTCCTTCATTCAAAGATGGAGCAGGCGGGGAGGATAATCGACCGAGATTGGTCGAATTACAACACGAACAATGTTGTATTCATGCCAAAGCTGATGAAGCCTGAACGGCTGTTGCAGGGGTATTATGAGGTGTTGAAGGAATGCTTTTCGTACTCCGCCATTTTTAAGCGGCTCTGGGGCGCCGGAACGTATAAGAACTTTTTTTACCCCATGAATTTCGGTTTCAGGCAGACGATATTAAAGACCGTAAAACATAGACAGAAATTTTCGTATGACCGGCAGGGCGATGCCTAATCATGGCGGCGATGAACGTACTTCTGGTTAATCCGAAAAGCACTAATGCCTTTGAGGTCTTCGGATGTCAGCTATATCCTCGGAGGGCCTAATGATGCCTTGTCGACTGCACTGACGACTATTAAGCATGCAAGGATGCTGGATACTGATTTCGCTCAATTTACTATTTTGACTCCCTACCAGGAAACCGCTCTCTATAAAAAAACTGGGCGCACCTTGCGACACAAGAAATGGCATCTTTTTGACAGAGCGCACCTGGTCTTCAGGCATAAGCATATCCCCTTTGTGCTTATGAAACTGTTGCTCATCCAGGCCTTTACGAGTTTTTATGCCAGGGGGCTGAGGTCAATACGGCATTTCTTCAAAGCGTGCACAGACAATGCCCCTTTTCTAATCAAGGTCTTCAGAAAGGCGCACTGAATGAGTCGTCAGCGACCCAAAATCTTTATTCTCGATGGCATGTGGAACAAGACTCTGGCTGCGGTACGATCATTGGGTGCGAGAGGGTTTCACGTGACGGTCGGAGAGAGGACACCCCTGGCTGCCGCGCTTTTTTCGAGATATTGTTCGAAGAGGTTAATCTATCCGTCTCCGTCTGAAAAACCGCAGGCATTTCTGGACAACCTCGAAAATGAGCTCGCACGAGGCGAGTACGACGCACTGTTTCCAATGGAATGGACTACACAAGCACTACTGACTGATCCGTTCAACAGGCGGAGGCTCGAAAGGTATACAAGGATCCCTTTTATAAGTGCAGACGTGGCAGAACTTGTGAATGACAAGTCACATCTCATGCGCTATGCGATGGCGTGCGGGATTGACGTGCCCGGGACTATTTTCACGGAGAAAAATGAAGACCTAGATCTGATTGCAGATACAATTGATTTTCCGGTCGTTATAAAACCGCGCATCAGCTCGGGTTCCCGCGGTGTGGTATACGCGAAGGACAAACGGGAACTGGTTCGACATTATCCGCTGGTTCACGTCCGATATCCCTTTCCGATCATTCAGGAATACATACCCGGCAGCGAGGTATATGGCGTGGCGATGCTCCTCAATTTCCAGTCACAGGTGAGAGCATCGTTTGTGTATAAACGCATCCGCTCGTACCCGGTTGCGGGAGGCCCCAGCACACTGCGTGTAAGCGTAAAACGGGATGATCTATCAGATATCGCCGGGCATCTCTTACGGGCTCTTAACTGGAGTGGCATCGCTCATGTCGAATTCAAGATAGATCCTAGGAGCGGGCAGCCCAAACTCCTGGAGGTCAATCCACGTTTCTGGGGATCGCTTGCCCTTGCAATACAAACGGGCATCGACTTTCCTTTCCTACTTTATAGGATGGCTATGGATGGCGACGTGCAACCGGTTGGCGATTATGCTGACGGGGTCATGCGCCGGTGGCTGATACCAGGAGACCTGCTGCATTTTATCCATAATCCGCAGCGCTTTAGGCTGAAGCCTGGTTTTTTCGATTTTCGTATGAAAGATGATATCATATCTCTGAATGATCCCCTGCCGACACTCGGCAGGCTTTTATCGGTGTTTACTCTCCTCTTCGACAAGGAGATGAGGGGACTAATGAAGAGATAAGGAGGAATTATGAAGACTGTGAGGCTTATTACCGTTTTTCTTGCAGTTTGCTTCAACCTGACGGTCAGCGCCTATGCCGCAGATCAAGAGACCCCTGATGCCGGGTATGAGGCTCACAAGGCGAAACTCGACGAGAGGTATCGACAGGCGATCACACTTAAAGATGACGGCGATTATGATGCTGCCCTCGCAATACTCCAGACCCTTATCGATGAGAATCAGGGCTCGGTCAAGTATGAGATCGCTAGGCTGGATACTATTCTGGAGCAAAGCCGTGAAATGAAAGAGGCCAAAAATGCGGCGTGGAAGAGCAAAGCAAGGGAAACGAGTTACAGAATAAAAGCGATGGCAAAAGCAAACGCCGACAATGGGGATTACTGGTTAATATATGCCAAGTATTCATGGCTTACCGAGGCGAGGGAAGTGCACATTACTAAGGCCCTACAGAAGGCCTTTTACTTTAAACCTAACAATCCGGAGGCATACATAGTGCGGGCCGATTACCATTTCGATAAGGCAAGGGAAGTGCGGAGTGACGGGCAATTCGATATGATGCATGGAGTGGGCCCTAACAGCTCATCAGACAAACTTGCCCTGGGACAGATCGCGAAGTCTTCCTACGAAGCAGCCTTGCTCGGCCAACTGAGCGATTCAAGGAAAGCTTATATATATTATAAGATGGGTAATCTCGAAGACCAGATCTTTCACGAGAAGGACCTCTCGAAGAAAGATTGGGAAGCAGCCGTTAAACTTGCCCCTGACAGCAGCATTGGCAAGATGGCGAAACAGCGGTTGGGAAGTTAAGCTGTTGCACCATGTTTAACGCCCTGAGTGTTGATCTTGAAGACTGGTATCACATATGCGGTGTAAAACGATATGCAGATCCGATAAAATGGGACAACTACGAGAATCGCATTACCAGGAACACCGAGAAGGTATTGGACCTTCTTGATAGATATAATGCTAGGGCGACCTTCTTCGTCCTGGGCTACATTGCGGCCAAGGAACCTGGTCTCATCAGGGAAATCAAGGAGAGGGGGCATGAGATTGCCACTCACGGCTTCTGCCACAGGCGTGTCTTTGAGATGACATCAGGGGAATTCGAGGATGATGTAGAGGCTTCAATAGAGGTACTATCCTTGATTACGAAAGAAAGAGTGCTTGGGTTCAGAGCGCCGGAGTGGTCCATACGTAAGGAGACGCCTTGGGCCTTTGATGTGCTGAGAAGGCTTGGGATACTTTATGACTCAAGCATGGTCCCTCTGACAAGAATGGGGAGCCCAGACTTCCCTCTTTATCCCACAGAATTTGACACCGGCAGCGGGAAGATATGGGAATTCCCTCTCTCGACCATACGGCTATTTCGGGAGAATATACCCTTCAGCGGCGGACTCCCGCTAAGGCTGATGCCCTATTTTTATATTGTTTCGATCATTCATGGGATGAATACGAAAGGTTTCCCGGCAATCGTCTATATCCATCCCTGGGAGTTTGACACTGAACAGCCCAGCATCGAGTTACCACTCAGCCGGCGCTTCATGCATTATTTCAATATCAAGGAGACACCGAGGAAGATCGAGGGTCTGCTCCGTTACTTCAGGTTTGCCCCGGTCCGTGAGGTGCTGGGGTTAGCTTCATGATTGACGTATTTTATCTGAAGTCGTTTTTCTTGACGCTCACAATATATCTGATTCTTGTGGGTGCATTGGTAGCATTCGTTGTCATGACCGGTATAGTCGGATTTTTCTTGATGTTCTTGATTATTGTATTGTTGGTAGCTTACTTTTATGGCTGGTTCAGACGCATTGATTTCATAAAAAAAGGTCTCAGGTCTTGAAAAGAAGAATCGTCATTACAGGAACTGGCATTGTTACCGCTCTTGGAATAGGACAGGAAGTAAACCGGGCAAAGATACTGGCAGGCACGTCCGCCATTCGCCAAATAAAAGCTTTTGATGCGCACAGATATCGCGGGAAGTGCGGCGGCGAGGCACTAGAATTTGTAACAGCCGACCTTTATAACATTGAGGGTCGAAGGCTCGACAGGGCATCGCATCTTCTTATTCAGGCCGCGCGTGAGGCGCTTGCCGAAGCCGATATCATCGAGACTATCAGGAACAGGGCGATTCTCCTTTCTCTCGGCACAACTCTCGGAGGCATGCGCTCAGGGGAGATATTTCATAAAGAGGTCCTTGTGAAAGGACTGGGGAGAGCCCGGCTTTCACTGCTTACCGACTATTTGGCTCAATGCCAGGCGATGAACCTTCTCCGGGAGTTTAAACTTCACGGAGACTTTCGTATATTCTCAAATGCGTGCGCCTCCGGAGCCAACGCTATCGGACAGGCCTTTAAAGCATTGCAAGCCGGCGAATACGATGCGGCGATCTGCGGTGGGTACGACACCATGAGCGAGTTTACCTTCGCGGGATTCAATGCCCTTATGGCCGTTTCTCCCAAACTCTGCAGGCCCTTCGATAAAAACAGGGACGGTTTAGTCCTCGGGGAGGGCGCCGGGATACTTGTACTTGAGGAATTGGAGCACGCCGAAAAACGAGGGGCAGTGATAATTGGTGAGATTAAGGGCTACGGAGAATCATCCGACGGATACCATATGACAAGCCCTGATCCGGACGGCAAGGGCGCTGCAGTCGCCATTACTAGGTCCTTGGAGGATGCCGGTCAGAAGTCGGTCGATTATATCAATGCCCACGGCACCGGAACGGTGCTCAATGATTCCATTGAAGGCAGGGCCATCTCGAAGGCTTTCGGGAAACTGGCGTCCGACATACCGGTCAGCTCGATCAAGCCCATGATCGGTCATGTCCTCGGAGCCGCTGGAGCCGTTGAGGCCATAGCCTCTCTTTTTGCCATAAAAGATCGTGTCCTGCCGCCGAATATCAACTTCGAGATGCCCGACCCCGACTGTGCGCTTAACATTGTGACCAGTGCTCATATGAAGTGCGCAATTAGGACAGTCCTTTCCAATTCCTTCGGCTTCGGTGGATCAAATGCCGCAATCATATTGGGTGAGTACCGATGAATAAATTGCTGATTACGGGAACCGGGATGGTGAGCCCAATCGGGACAGGCAAGGATGGTTTCTGGAATGCCATCGAGAGCGGGTCTGCGGGCATCGGTAAGTTGACCAGGTTTTCATTGGCCCAGGATATCCTTTGCGGCGAAATAAGGGATTTCGATCTTGGCGATTATATATCCGACCGGCGGTTTCGGCGCGCAGCGCCGATCTCACAGTTTGCAATAGCTACTACTGCCATGGCGTTGGAAGAGGCCGGTGCTGCTGATAACGGCGATGATACGGCACTGGTCATGGCGATAACGCACGGGGCGTTGGGTTATGCCCAAGCTTTCCATAGGGACCTGATTGAAGGAGGTCCTGAAGCTGTAAGCCCTATCTTTTTCTCGGATTCTGTTCTTAATGCTCCGGCAGGAAATATATCGATCTGCTTCGGCATTAAAGGCCCAGTGCATACAATCCTTGGTGGTCCGGAAACGACTGTCAAATCTATAATGACGGCCTGCCGCATGCTTAGCGACGAGGAAATCAAGAAAGCCATCGTCGTCTCAGCGGAAGAACTCAACGAGTTTTCACTATTCTGCTATACGCGTTTAGGATTTTCGCCCTTATCGGAAGGAGCAGGAACAATAATTATCGAAAGGGAAGGGGCCGGGGCGCAATCGACGCCCTATTGCCGCATCGCGGGCGTGGCCTCAATGTGTAACCCGTCTGATCCGGATGCGGCACTTGAGAATTCGCTTAATCTCTGTATGGACAGTGCAGGACTATGGGGCTCAGACATCGATCTGGTGATGGTCGACTCGAAAGCTTCACGCAATCAGATATTGAAAGGGATCCCCGCAGCCACTCTGACACCTTTCACAGGTAACGCCTTTGCGACAAGCGTTCTTTGGGAAGTGGTTTATTCTGCCATGGCTATAAGGAAGGACAGGATCTCGAAAACCCTTATCAGTAGGGGAGGTGCGCCTCCTGCGCGTATAAAAAATGTTTTGGTATGCACGGCGGACGGTCAGGGCAATGCCGCGGCAATACTTCTGACGAAACACGTGTGAATGACTAGTGGATAACAACTTGTCTGACATAAAAACAGTGTTGGGCCTATCACTGGTACATAAGTATCTGACGGACAGACTTTTGCGCTTTGTCGACGAGCAAGGGATCTCAAGGTTGTTCGCATCCATGGACAGTTTTACGCTGGATGCTGCAATAAGAGTCCTGCAGAAAGACTGCGGTTATGTTCTTCATGACAAGGTCAGGTTGAGAATGGTGAAAGTGCTTATCGATTTTTTGTGCGAGTGCGGATATGCAGATAAAGAAAACAGTCGCTATTTCTGGAAAGGCGGAAACAGCGGAGGGGGCAGATTGTCTACAGAAGAATCTGCTATGGCAAATGAGTACTTTAGGGGGCAGATCGATTTTTTCGAAAGGTGCATTCTCCATGCCGTCACGTTCCTTCGCGACGGTTTGCCGCTCTTCGGCTTCGACAATGAAGCCACTCACATCTGGGAACATTTCCTCGGCAACGCCGAATTTAATTTCGCGCGATCGGTACTGGCAAAAGTGATGCTCTCAGGAAAGGGCGAAAACGCTCATATACTCGACCTGTGCTATGGACCGGGCTTTGACATTCTCCAGATCCAGAAATGTTTTGCCGAGGTCAAGGTTACAGCAATTGATTTCAAGGATATTTTTCGGGGCCGGGCATTGAGCAGGATCCCCAATCCCGATGCTGTCTGCTGGGTTGACGCTAAACATTGGGGAGGATTCGGCACCAAGCTGCCCTTCCCATCTGATACTTTCGATGCCGTCTTCTTCGCATGCGCCGACCCTTACATTGCGGAGGAATTACGGGAGTTTGTATACAGAGACATATTCCGTGTGCTGAAGTCTGGTGGATCGCTCAATATTTTAAGCCACAGCTATCCTGATCCGGGAAGAAGATATGTGGAGGAGCAATGGGTGAGAAGAGGTACTCTTTGCCACGATTTTGCCGAGAGCGTATGTGAAGGATGGCACGGATTTTATGATGCTAAGGAATCCGTCGACCTCTTCGAATCAATAGGCTACAGGCTAGGAACGGTCATGATGAATTCGTCGATCTGGGGGCTCGATAAGCCATGAAGAAAGGCGTCGTTGTGACCGGCATCGGCCTCGTCGCCCCCTTATGTCCCTTCGGAACCATTGATGAGTTTTGGGCATCTCTCTGTTCAGGAAAGGATGCTGTAAGGAGGATGCCATCGCCGCTGCTAGATGCCGGTAGGGAGTGGCTTATGGCTGGGATCGATGCTGGACCTCACGTGCGCCCGGAAGAGAAGATTTTTCACCTTGCTGACTATGCGATGCGCATGGCCGTTTCGGATGCGAAGTTTGAAGGACGAAGTGCAGGGCTTTCCGTCGGTACAGTCCTCGGAAATATACTTTCCAAACAGAAGCGATTAATGGATGGCGGGATAAAACCTGCGAGGGAACGAGAATCCCTCTCATACTTGGTACAGCATCTCTCTGAGAAGCATAAACTAGACGGTCCGCAGCTTACAATCTCAACCGCATGTGCCTCGGGCACCGATGCGATCGGCGTCGCGGCCAGAAGGATAATGACGGGTAAGGCTGAAGTAATGATTGCGGGCGGCGTTGATGTGCTGAGCGATTTCGCCCTTACGGGGTTTCATGTGCTCCAGGCCCTCACAGAAACAAAGGTGCGGCCCTTCGATAAAAACCGATCAGGCTTAGCTCTTGGCGAAGGCGCTGCGTTCCTGGTACTGGAATCGGAAGAGCACGCGAAGCTGCGGGAGGCGAACGTATACGGGAAGGTGCTGGGATATTCGTCCAGAGTAGATGCGCATCATCTTACTGCTCCCAACCGCGAGGGCAGGGGCTTGGCCGCGGCTGTTATCCAAGCGATTTTACAGGCAGAGATCCATCCCGGAGCGATTGACTATATCAACGCCCACGGCACCGGTACAATATATAACGATCTAATGGAAACGGTTGTTATCAAAAAAGTTTTCGGAGAGGGTGCGTATGGTATTCCAGTGAGCTCGACAAAGTCGATGCTCGGTCATTCTTTCGGGGCGGCTGGGGCCATTGAGACTATATGCTGTCTGCTTTCGATAAGGAACAAAAGGATCCCGGCGACCATCAATTTTGAGGAAAAGGATCCCGAATGCGATCTCGATTATGTACCGAATGAATCGCGGGAACATGGGGTTCGCATCGCCATGTCACTCTCAGCCGGCTTCGGTGGGCAGAACTCCACGATAATAGTTGGCGAGGCATGCTGATGGTTATCACGGGCAAATGCAGGCTTGAAAGCACACACATCGAAGAAGCCTTGAGTAAACTTGATGGCCTCATAAAGCCAATGAGGCTTGTCCACGAACTGGAGCGCCTTGCCGTTGCCGCGGTCGGCGGCGCTCTCCTCGATGCCGGATTGAGTTTGCCGTTGGGCGATTCGACTGTTAGCATGTATATAGGTATCGGCGATGCTATAGAAGACATTAAGGATGCATACTTCAACGGGATCCTAACAGAAGGTATCCTAGGTGCGAGTCCGCTCCTCTTCCCTTTTACTTCGCCGAATGCGCTGGCTGCCCAGGTCTCCATTGCCTTCGACCTGCGCGGCGAGGGCATCGTGATCCCTATTAGCGGTTCATGCTGCGATGTGATAGAATATGCGACCGACTGCATTGACGGAGAGTACGCTGAAAAGGCGATAACGGGCACCATTACGATCAAGGACCGCAAGCTGTCCAGAGAGGAAGGTCGTTATGCCGCAGAGTTTTTCTTCGTCGAGAGGGAAGTCGACGCCGTAAGGCGTGGAGCAAGGATATATAATTCATTAGGGGTAAAACAATCGTGAAGGTATTTAACCCGATCGATACAATGCCTGCAGGCAGCATCGCCGAGGCCCAGAGCCGCTTGCTGATCGAGACGGTACGGTATGCCTATGAACGTTCCCCCTATTACAAAAGAAGATTTGACGGCCTCGGGTTGTCACCGTTGGCGTTGAATGGCGTGCAGGATTTGGAACTTCTGCCGCTTACAGATAGAAAAGACTTTCAGGAGAATAACTGGGAATTTCTCGCAATCCCCCGGTATGATATTGCAGAAGTCGTCTCGACTACCGGCACGAGCGGCGAGCCTGCCTTCATCGCCATGACCTCGAATGATCTGTTGAGGCTTGCTGTGAACGAAGAGAGAAGTTTCCGTTCGGCTGGAGTGGTCAAGGGAGACCTCTTCCATCTCGCGGTGACCTGCGACAACCTCTTCATAGCCGGGATGGCTTATTATGTCGGACTCTCAAGGCTTGGAGCTTCGGTGGTCAGGATAGGACCCCAGAACATCACCAGGCATCTTGACCTCGCAGTGAGGTTGAAACCAGTGGGGATGGTCGCTGTGCCTTCATTCATGGTTCATATGGCCCGCCGCATTAAAGAGAACGGAATCACCGTTGACGATATTGGGTTGAGAAAGATTGTACTAATCGGAGACAGCATCAGGGATGCCGATTTCAGGATCAATGCTCTCGGAAGCCTCATAGAGAACGCTTTTGGCGAGATATGTTGGTCGACTTACGGCATCACTGAAGCCCAGCTTTCGTTCTTCGAGTGCGGGATGCATCACGGGCTGCATGGCCATCCCGATTTTATCCTGGCCGAGATAGTAGATGACAATGGAAACGTGCTTCCTGATGGGGAGGTCGGCGAGCTGGTGCTCACGACACTGCAGGTTGAGGGAATGCCGCTGCTCCGCTATCGGACAGGGGACGTTACATTTAAATTGGCGGGACTGTGCTCATGCGGCAGGAACTCGGTACGCATCGGCCCTATCCTTGGCAGGAAGTGCCAGAGGCTGAAATACAAGGGTGTTACACTCTATCCTAAGACGATTGAAAATGCGCTTCTCGGCATAAATGGCATAGTCAATTACCAGATCGAAGCATGTACCGGTGATGATCAGACGGATACAATCATTCTTAGGGTTGGAGTCCATTCGAACAGCAACGGCACGAAAGCGCAGCTTCATGATGCCCTTTTGGCAAAGGCCCGTGTGATACCTCACATTGCGATCGAGCGTCCTGAAGAGGTCGAAAAAAGACTCTTCGAGGACGGGAGCCGCAAAGCGCTTATTTTTAAGGACAGGAGAGTCAAGTCACATGGGTAATACTGTCGACATGGTGCATGCCCTAGGTTTCGGTGGCGATGAGGTTGCAGCCTGCCTCGAAAGACGGGGACTCCTTTCGCTGGAACTCGAATTTACCAAGCAGTGCAATCTGCGGTGTGTGTATTGCTATTCGGCGGCTGGCGAGCCCGAAGAAGACGAGATGAATATCGACGAAATAAAGTCAGTTATTGCTCAAGCCCTTGACCTGGGGGCGAAAAAGATCATATTGCTTGGCGGCGGAGAGCCGCTGTTGTATGAAGGGCTCCACGAAATAGTGGATTACATATCCGGCCTCGGGATGCAGCAGGTACTCTTCACCAATGGCACTCACATGACCGAAAAAACCGCCCATTTTCTCAAGCGTAACAAGGTAGCCGTCGTCATCAAGAACAACAGCATGAGGCCCGAAGTGCAGGATGAGCTCGCCGGAGTCAAAGGTGCATTCGACAGGATAAGGAGAGGACTTGGTTATCTTGTGAATGCCGGATACCCCGATTGCGAAGTCATGCTTGGAGTTCAGACCGTAATATGCCGCCAGAACGTGGCCGAACTTCCTACCATGTGGGAGTGGGCACGCAAGCGTGGTTTTGTTCCCTACTTCGAGATAATGACGAATCAGGGCAGGGCGAAACAACATTCCGATCTCGCGGTGTCACTCCCAGAAATCAAGGCGGCTTTCGAGAGGTTTGAGGCTATCGACAAAACGAATTTCGGTGTTGACTGGCATTCTCATCCGACGATTGCGGCCTTTTCTTGCAAGCGCCATCTATACAGCTGCCTTGTGAACTCACAGGGCTTTGTTCAACCCTGCACGGGGGTCGATATGCCGGTAGGTAATATTCGCGAAAGAACCCTAGCTGAAATCCTCTCAGGGAGCCACATCATCGATGACCTTAGGAATATCTACGACAGGATCGAGGGAGAATGTCGCCGGTGCGACCAGAGGTATGAATGTTACGGTTGTAGAGGGAATGCTTATCAGAGCACAGGCAATTATCTCGCATCCGATCCTTCCTGCTGGCGATGTTTGGAATGTGAATGAAGATTCTTATCATTTCCGCCAATAGGGAGCGTGAGCCTTACCCTGTTGCTCCCATCGGCGCATCATATGTGGCCGGTGCGTTAAGAAAGGAGGGACACGAAACACGCGTTCTGGACCTCTGCTTTGAAGAAAACCCCGATACCGCGATAATGAATATCATTTCGGACTTTTGTCCTGATATCATCGGTCTCTCAATACGCAACATCGATAATGTCACTTACGGTAAAAGCGTTTATTACATGCCGGCCATCAAAGGTGTTGTCGAAACGATAAAACAGACGACCGATGCGCCTATCGTTGCGGGTGGATCCGGTTTCTCGATATTCCCTGAAGAGACGCTGCGTTACCTGAGCCTTGAAATAGGGATCCTTGGTGAGGGCGAACAGGCTTTTGTACGGTTTGTAGACGCCTTTCAAAACGGCGACAGCCTCGATTCCGTCCCCAATTTTTGCCGGGTTCGTAACGGGCTCTTCACGATCAACCAGATCTCATACAGCGGCGGCTTTTCTGTGCCGGACCGATCCCTTTTGGATAACTCGAAATATTTGGAACTTGGCGGTATGGGGAATATCCAGACCAAGCGTGGGTGCCCTTTCTCATGCACATACTGCACATATCCGGCTATCGAGGGCTTTAAGCTGAGGGTGCGTGATGCGGCAGAAGTTGCTGATGAGTTGCAAGAGGCGCGCGGGAGGGACGGCATCGATTACATCTTTTTTGTTGACGATATCTTCAACTTTCCGGAAGAGCATGCCATGGCTGTGTGCGAAGAGATGATCCGCCGCGATGTCAAAATGGACTGGACGTGTTTTGCCACGCCCTTTGGGATGTCGCGGGAGATGGCAACGCTCATGAAGAGAGCTGGCTGTAAAGGGGTCGAATTCGGTACTGACGGTGGCTCCGAAAAAACGCTGGCAGCGCTCGGAAAATGCTTTACGCCGGGCGATGTCGTGCACGCCGCAGACTGCTGCCGAAGTGTTGACTTGCCGCATGCGCACTATATTATAATGGGAGGCCCCGGAGAGGATATGACCACGATAGAGGAAACCTTTTCACTCTTCGAGCACATCAAACCCACGGCAGTGATAGCCCTTATAGGCGTCAGGATCTATCCGAACACGCGTATGAGGCAAAGAGCTGTGGAAGACGGCATCATTCAAGAAAAGAACTCTCTCTTTAAGCCTGAATTCTACCTGACCCGTGCAATGGATGCCGGCACGCTGGTGAAAACGATAGCCGGGTATGCAGCAGACAGATTTAACTGGATCGTCCCGGCGCTCGATATACACTGCGATGCGGATTTGCTGGCGCTCTTAAGAAAGAGGGGGCATAGGGGACCCTTGTGGGACCTGCTACCATGAATATAAAATGCGTAGGAAGGATATGAAAAGAGCCGTGTTAGGCTCTGACGTGACAGAAAGGTCGAAGGCCGACGAAAAGATTGCCATCATTGAAATTAATGGACATATCACTAAATTCATTTTGAACTAAAAGGTATTCAATTTTGCGTTTACGCAAAATGGTCCTTCGGGAGCCTCGGGAATTTAGGACAAATACTTTACGACCAGCGATGTCAGGGAAGAGATAGAAAAGCTTAGCGAGTGGAATAGAACTATTTTTATAGTTGGCAGGGTCCAGCCAGGGATGACTAAGGAGTATGTGCTTCTGGCGGCGGGATGATGGCTAGTGCCGATGTGCGGAAGAATGATGGAGGATAAAGGTCAGTTTAGAGAGCAGAAAGTTGCGCTTGTTACAGGCGGGAGCCGCGGTATCGGACGAGCGATAGTAGAGGCTTTTGCCAACGATGGATTTGCGGTAGTGATCAACTATAACAAATCCCGCGAAGAGGCGGAGACATTGAGGAGCAGCCTGTTGATTGAAACTGACACAGTATTTATAGAACAGGCCGATGTGGCTGACCTTAGTCAGGCAAGGCATATGATGGATAATGTAGTCTCAACGCACGGCAGGATTGATGTGCTCGTAAACAATGCGGGCATAACCAGGGACAGCTTTTTGATGCTCATGTCTGAGGAGGACTGGCGCGATGTCATCTCAACCAATCTCACAGGCGTCTTCAACTGTTCAAAGGCGGCAACAGAGCATATGATTTCGGAGAGGAGAGGGGTCATTATCAACGTATCGTCCCTCAGCGGTATAACCGGCCTGCCCGGGCAGACGAATTATGGAGCGGCTAAAGGAGGGGTCATCTCTTTTACGAAGGCCCTCTCAAAAGAGCTAGGTCCGTTTGGGATAAGAGTCAATGCTGTTGCACCGGGAGTGATCGAAACTGACATGATAGGATCTCTCAGTGAAAGGACAAAGGACGCCTACCTGTCGGCGATTCCGCTTAAGAGATTTGGCAAGCCTCATGAAGTGGCCGCTGTAGTGAGGTTTCTGGCATCGGAGGATGCATCATATATCACGGGAGAAACAATTTGCGTCACGGGAGGTCTGTATTGATCTCCGATACACTTCAGTTGTTCAAGGAGCTAATGATAAGGAGACTGAAGCTTAAGGTCACATCTGAACAGATAAACGAAAATACGCAGTTCTTCGGCCCCGACGGACTGGGGCTCGACTCAATTGATGTACTTGAATTGGTAGTGGGCATCAAAAAGGAATTTGGCGTCGCGATTGCTGACCGTAAGACAGCGGAGAAGGTCTTTACCTCTGTCGGCGCTGTCGTCGAATTCATCGAAGATAAACGATGACGGGCGAGTGTCCGGCGCCTGCTCATTTGCTGCCGCATTCCTATCCTTTTGTTTTGATTGATAAGATCATCGAACGCGAAGAGAATAAAAGAATAGTTTGCTTGAAGAATGTGACATACAACGAGGAGTTTTTCCAGGGGCACTTCAAGGGTAGGCCGATCATGCCTGGGGTTCTCATCATTGAGGCAATGGCTCAGGCATCAGGGCTCATACTCTCCGCGGATCAACCTTCAGCTGTCTTTCTCGGCAGGATCAGCGATGCAAGGTTCAAAAAGGCGGTGGTGCCAGGTGATCAGCTTATCATAAAATCTTCGCTGATCAAAGAATTCCGGCCCCTCTATGTTTTTGAGGCATCGGCTTACGTTGAGGGCGTGATTGTCGCAGAGGCCGAAATAACTCTCACAATTGCTTAGATATGCTCGGACTCGGCACTGATATAGTTGAAACGTCGAGAGTGGAGCATTGGGTGGATGACGACGACATGCTCTCGCTTGTGTACACGATGTCCGAAAGGAAAGAGGCTAGGAATAAGAAATATCCCCACAAGTATTTGGCCGCTGCCTTTGCGGTCAAAGAGGCCTTTATGAAGGCCCTCGGCACAGGCTGGGGTGCCGGCGTGCAGTGGAAGGATATTGAAATGTCAGATGAAGGAAACGGTCGATCAGTGCGGCTTTATAACAAGGCGAAAGAACTCTGCGGTGACAGGGCAGTTTTAGTGAGCACCGGCTGTTCGCGCAGTCTGGTAGTGGCAGTGGTAACAATCGAATAAATTCTAGGGCCGAGACGAGGCATTATCCTCAGGCGTGATGAAAAATGTATGGGTGTTAGCATAGAGCGAGTCATCCGCCGGATCCCCCATGCAGTTAGATAAGCAATGCAGGGTCGACATAAAGGCCAGAGACAGCTGACGTCGGTCAACTCCCCTAAAATGCAACATATCAATTGCAACCTATGCGGATCGGACGAAGCCGATCTGGTGACGATACAGAATGGTTACCGGATGGTGGGATGCAGAAGGTGCGGGCTCGTGTATGCCAATCCGAGGCCTACACCCGAAATTCTTCTCGATCTTTATGATGGATATCACCAAAGAGACAGCAAGGACGAGCATATATGGGAGCGGCTTATGGCTCCTAACTTTGTGGAGGCTTCTGCCCAACTCAATCGAATGTTTCCCAAAAAAGGAAGACTCCTCGACATAGGTTGCGGATACGGTCATTTTATCGAGATGATGCGAACGCAGGGCTGGCTTGCGTCAGGGATTGAACCATCGGAGAAAACATCTGCGTATGCTTTGTCTAAAGGAGCTGATATCATCAGGACAGTAATAGAGGACGCTTCATTCCCTGAAAACTCATTCGATGCCATAACTGCTTTTTATGTGCTGGAACATCTCTTAGATCCGCTGGCAGTGTTAATCAAAATCAGGGCGATGCTCAAGCCGGGCGGAGCGCTGGTTATCAGAGTCCCTCACTCTACACCTGTCGTGAAGTTGCTGCAGAGCATTGGCATTAAGAATAATCTCTATGATTTGCCTTTTCACCTCTACGACTTTTCCCCAGTGACCATAAGGCGTTTGCTTGAAAAAGCCGGATTTGCCGATATTAAAGTGACGCCGGGCCGTCCGACGGTACCACCGCATTGGACTGAACGCCTCGTGGCGCTTGTTTCGGGAATGGCCGCACGTTTCCTCTATGCGCTGAGCGGAAACAGACTGCTTATGCCCGGCGTAAGCAAGACGATCATCGCCTCGAAGCCGGTGACAGGTCAAGAGGTAAGCCATGATTGAGGGCATTCTGAAAAGGGCAGCGCATGTCGTTCTTTCACGATATCGTCTTATCGCGTGTCTTTTCGCTTTCCTCACTGCGGTGTCAATTTATACGGTCTACCATATGGAGATCAAGACCGATCTTATCGATGTCTTACCGAGGGGTAATCCGGCTGTCGCTCAATTTAGGGACTTCGTGCAGAAATACAATATCCTTGAATCGGTCACCGTTGTCGTCTCATCGCGGACGAAGTCGGTCAATGAATATGCCGACCTGATAGAGACGCTTGCAGTGAAGCTTAAACAATCGCCGCTCGTCGAACAGGTGGACTATACAGCATTCGGCCAGAAAAATGAGTTCTTCCTGCGGAATTTTCCGCTTTTTCTGGACAACATCGGTCTCAAGCAACTTGCAGAGAGGCTATCGACAAAAGGCATCGAACGCCAGATAAGGCTGAACTACCAAAAGCTGGTCTCTCCGGTGGCGTCTCCCGCCGATTCCGAACTTATCGAACGCGACCCGTTGAATCTGCACGAGATTGTTGCAGCCCGCATGAGGCGCAGCGCTTCTGATAATCCTTTTGATCTCTCGTTTGGCTATTACATGACAAAAGACCATTCCACTGCGCTTATATTCGTCAAACCCTCCGGCAGGAGCAAGGATATGGCGTTTGTAAAAAAATTGAGACCCGAACTGGATAGGATTGTCCGCGCCACCCTTGCCGAAGGCCGTAATCCGCAGGGAGTCACGATACAACTCACCGGCGGTCACATCTTTTCTGATGATATGCGCCGTGTGATCAGGCATGATATTATCAGTTCCACTCTCCTTTCGGTTGTACTTATAGCATTGATTATATGGCTAGCTTATAAAGTGAGACTGGTCGTTCTCCTTATCGTGGCCTGCACGACGCTCACATCTCTTTCGATGACCCTTGCAGTCGCCTATCTGATATTCGGCAGCCTGAATATCGTCACCAGCATTGTCTGTGGCTTGCTGATCGGAATGTATGTCGACTACTGCATTCTCGTTCTTAAACGCTACGGCGATGAATTGCTCCTGAGAAAAGATCGCCTGGCTGCGCTTGAACTCACTATGACAAAGGCCGGTGCGGCAATGGTGGTGTCGGCGGTTACAACGGCCATTTCATTTTTCAGCATTATATTCACCAAGTTCGACGGTCTGTATGAGTTAGGCATTGTTTCGGGAATCGGTGTTCTCATATGCTTTTTCGTCACTTTCTTCCTTATGACCGCGCTCTTGGTATGGGCGAGCGCAGATGGGCCCGACAGCATACTATCGGTGAAGGAGCCGGTGTCAGGAGTCGGGCGGTTGTCTGCGCTTATCGAAAAATATCCTCGAAGGATTGCATGTGTCAGTATCTTGCTTGTCATAGTTCTGGCCTTTGGAATGATTCGCCTAAGGTTTGATAATGATCCCGAGCATATCGGAATTAAGAACAATCCGGCAGTAATTGCGATGAAGTCTCTGAACCAGAAGCTCAGACACTCGGGTGAACCACTTCAGGTCATGATCAAGGCAAAAAATATGGAGGAACTCAGTTCCTCATTCGACAAGCTCGAACAGCGCATTGCGCGATGGAAGACAAGTGGTCTGATCAGCGGTGCCGATTCACTGAGCAGCTTTCTGCCACCGCCTCAAGAGCAAAGACACTCCATCGAAACCATGCGGCAGCTATTCAAATCTCATCCTATCTCAATCTCCGCGATCGCGCCCGTGCTCAAGCGAGAACTTGAAAGGTTCGGCATCGCATATGAGGGCAGGCAGTTGGAGACATATATCTCTACAATTGCAGCGGCAGTGAATCGTTCCGACATCATCGGACTGAATGAAATCAACGACATTGCCGATTCTAGGATTGACCGGTTCTATAACAGACACGACATCTCTTTGGTCGCATATCTTTATTCAGGGGCTGGGGTATGGGACAAGGGCGTAGTTGAAAGCATGAGGAAAGAAATTGAAGAAGAAGGACATGACTGGGTGCTGCTAGGCAGCCCTATTTTATATGGCGAGATCAGGACCTCCATCTTTTGGGGTAGTTCCTTTGCGGCAATTACCACTCTAGTTCTGAATGTATTGTTCGTCTTCCTGTTCCTCGGTGACGATAGACGGTATATCGGTCTTGCGATGCTGCCAGTCTGTCTCGGGTTCCTGATGACTCCTGCTATAATGGGATGGCTTGGCGCACCGTTCAATTTTATAAACATCGGCACGATGGCTCTCATCTTCGGATTCGGTGTGGATTACGGGGTCTATGTCATGCAGGCATATTTGCGGGAGGAAACACGGGATATCAACAATGCCCTTCGGCTGTCTGGGAAAAATGTCATGATGTGCGCGGCCACGACTATCGCCGGATGCGGAAGCCTGATGACCGCCGAATTCGCGGGTATAGCCTCAATCGGGCTGGTGCTGACTATCGGCTCTGTCTGCTGCTCGGCGACTACACTTATACTACTGCCCTCGTTGCTCTGGCTGAAAAAAAGAAAGGACGCTCCATCCTTTGAAAACTTATGATGCTATTGTCATAGGGAGTGGGATCGGCGGGCTGGTGAGTGCAGGCATGCTGGCCTCCAGGGGATTGAAGACCCTTATGATCGAGAAGCGTGTGACCCCGGGAGGTTACCTTTCTTCTTTTAAACGAAAAGGGTTCGTATTCGATTCGGCAGTTGATTGCGTATCAGGTGTTGCGCCAGGCGGGTTAATATACCGGGTGCTTAAGATGCTTAGGGTAGAGTCTGAGGTGACCTTTGACAGGGTCGATCCAATCAGGGTGAGCCATTTTCCCGACTTCGATATCACCGTTGATGCTGATGTAAATGCATATAGAGAAAGGCTAAGCGAAATGTTCCCTTTAGAATCATCTGGCATCGGATCGTTCTTAGACAGGGTTGGCAGAACCTATTCGCAACTGAACTCAATACTCCAATCTACTCTTGGAGGCAGGTTTGAATTGAATATGCTTACCCCCGATCTGCTGCGTCTTATGGATAGGTCATATGGGGAATTACTGGACGAGTATTTCAAGGATTGCCGCCTCAAAGCGGTGCTGTCGGACCGATGTCCGTTTATCGGGCTTCCGCCTGCCGGGGTGTCGGCGGTTGCCATGATCAACCTGATGATGAGCTACTTCGATCTTGGAGCTTTCAGGCCCAAAGGCGGCTACCAGAGACTTGCCGATATTTTCATCGAAGGGATAAGGAAGCACGACGGAGATGCCATTTTTGGTAATGGTGTTAAGCAGATACTGCTAGACGAAAAGAAGTGCTGCCGTGGTGTCAAGTGCGAAAACGGCGAAGAGTACTTGTCACGCTATATGGTATCCAACGCGGATTTCCTGCTCACTTTCGGTACCCTCCTTGGAGGAAGCTATAAGCAGATCGCCGATGAGATGATGCGCAAGCCCGGCGTCTCGACCTCGTTTTTTATACTGTATACGGGCCTCGAAGGGGAATTGAAGACCCACTCAAGCGCAGGCTATTATCCATCCTATAATATCAGCGACTTTTTCCACGCACGCATGGAGTTTCGAGAGGACTCGACCATAGGAGTGACCATTGCCAGCAGAGAGGACAGGTCTCGCGCGCCGCATGGCTGCGAGACCGTTGTCTTTCACGAGATGATTGAAGCTTCCGATAAATTGTTAAATAAAGCAGACTGCACAGACAGAGTTCTAAGAAAGGCCGAGAAGATATTCCCTAGGATAAAAGATAAAATAATTGTGCTGGAAGCCGCGACCCCCTCAACACTTATGCGGTACACCGGCAACTACAATGGCGCAGCCTTCGGCTGGAAACGGATCCCCGGATTCAGGGGACCGAAGCGTCACGGGATAGGAAACCTGCATATCGCAGGGCATTGGGGGGACCTCGGCGGGGGAGTCCTGGCTGCCGCGTATTCCGGAGCAAAGGCGGCCGTAGACATATTAGCAAGAGAAGGTATAAAGGATGTCATCTGATATTTGTGTCGTAATCCCAGCGTTCAATGCAGCAAAAACCGTGGGTGATGTTGTGCGAGGCGCGCTGAAATACATCCCGCGAGTCATAGTTGCGGACGACGGTTCTAGCGATGACACAGCCGGGGTTGCTTCAGCTGCGGGTGCAGAGGTAATCACCATCGGCCGGAATAAAGGGAAAGGCAATGCCCTTAAAGTGCTCTTTCAGAGGGCTATAGATGAAGGATATACCGCGGTAATCAGCATGGATGGGGATAGCCAGCACGACCCAGAAGAGATTCCTCGATTCGTTACCGCCTACGAGAAATGCCCCGATTGTATCATCGTTGGAACGCGGATGCATGAAAAGGAGAAGATACCGAGGGCTCGCTACAATTCTATGCATATCGCACGCTTTTATGTTTCTCTGGTCGCTAACCAATTCGTCGAGGATACCCAATGCGGTTACAGGGTATATCCCTTGGCGATCATAAAGGGCTTAAAGTTAGTCACTGAAAAATATGTGACAGAAACCGAATTGCTTATGAAGGCTGGCGATATGGGCAAGCAGATAAAATTTGTGACGATAAGAACTATATATGGAGAAAGCGGCAGCCACTTCAGGCCGATCACCGATGTCACCCTCATAACCGCATACGTGGTTTCTTATGTCCACGTGAAGTGGCTTATAGAAGGTGTCACGTCGAACAACCCCAATACATACACTCCCAAAGGCTATCTTCGGGACACGATAAGCAAGCACAAGGTCATCGATGTGGTCTTTCAGACACTTACTGCGTTCAGCGCGCTTCCGGCAAGTATCTTTTACCTGATCGAATACATTTTCCTGCCGCCATTCGTGCCCAATAATTTCGCTTCTGTCAGGAAATTAGGGTGCGGTTTTGCAAAAATCACCCTTGCGACGCAGATGCTACCGGTAACTCTCATCGTCGCAATAATCGAAAAGCTGTTGGGCAAAGCAGGGTTCAAGAAGAACCTCGTAGATCGATTCATTCTGAAATACTACCCCCATCTCTGGTAGCAGAGACTCCCGGGATACACGCCTCAAGACGCGTGACTATGTTAGTCGAGATAATTCATAAACAAGACAAGGCTCGCCTCAGACACTCGTCTCGCGCAATGATTAGCCTCAGTGCTTCAAATGATTTCAGTAGGCTAATTTTTTGGTTAACGCGGTAGACCGGATGCCAGTTCCCTCCGACCCCATGAGGTCGTAATGGCATCGAAAACCTTTCTTGGATACTGCAGTTCCAAGTCGTGTATGCCATCATCGAATGAAATGACCTCGGCGTTGAGTGCGATACGCTTGATAATATCAGCATTGAGTTGGCTGAGTTCACGGTAAATCGAATGCTCTCCGTAAAGATATCTGATGGGCACTGATGAATGTCTCAGTTCTTCTGTAAAGTCGAGAGGGCTTGTGATGGAACGGTAGATATGATACCAGGCTATGCGGGACGCAGTCTTAACGTTGGTCGCAACGATCTCCAGAACCTCTTCCTGTTCCGATGAAGTAAGTTTTTCCCAAGCCGCACCCATGACTCTTTTAGCCGCAACTTTGTCGAACACCCCCGTCTTCAACACGCCAAGAAAGATATCTCCAATTATGGGAATTCCTAGCAAAGCGGCCGCTTTGCTGTGATTCAGCTGCTCGGGTAAGATAAAAGCCCCGCCCTCAATGCAGATAACGCTTTCAACTAACCACGGATATCTTCCCGCAATACTCAGCGCTATCCCGCTTCCGTAGGAAACCCCGACGAGACGCACTTTGCCAAGGTTCATCGACCTGATGGTCTCTGCGATGATGTCTGCCTGGGATTTGACCGAACAATCGAAACCTCTCTCGGGTTTGTCTGAGTCTCCAACTCCTACGTAATTGATTGCGATGACCCGAAATCGCTGCGAAAGCTTCGGTATAAGACGGTTCCATACCCGGTATGTGCTGAATGCGCCGGGGATGAGAACAACAGGTCTGCCCAACCCTGCCTCCACATAATGAACATTATATCCGTTGACCTCGACAAACTGGTCTACACCGACTGACGACTTTTCATATACTGCATGAGAATTATTCTGGGGCACTGAGGCGCAGCCCGCAGCCATGAAAGCGAAAAGCAGGCATAAGATGATGACGGTTCTCGTATAAGAGATGTAAGAGCGACCATATCTTTTCAGCATCTGAAATTCTACCATGATCTAAGTAAAAAGCATCGAGCGTTGTTTCGCCTATTATGCCGAGCTTATTGGGTTTGCCAGAGCAGTCTATGCTCTAAAAAACCGATAGGGAGTTGCTAAATTTCGCAAAACGACTACAATTGAATGAAGAGCATACACATAAGTCTTAGGAGAAATGATGGTAAAAGTTGTTGTAGCGATCCTTATTCTCTCAGGCCTGACGTCTTGCTTTCCCCCTACCAAGGTCCCTATAGATACTATTACATATCTGAACAAAGAAGGAAGTCGGCAAGAATGTCTTGTCGTTCTTTTACCTGGCAAGGGGGACAGGGCTGCCGATTTTGAGCATGAAGGGTTCGTCAAGAGAATTCGGCAAGCGGGGATCCAGGCCGATATCGTAGCTGCCGATTTGCATTTCGGGTATTACCTGAATGGCACGGCCATCGAGCGATTGCGGAATGATGTTATTGTACCTGCACACGCCAAGGGTTACCGACGTATCTGGTTGGTGGGCATTTCGATCGGTGGACTTGGTGCACTGGAATACGAAATAAAATATCCGAGTGAGGCATACGGAATCGTGCTCCTGGCTCCCTATTTGGGTGGTGCCTCGATCGTAGATGAAATTGTCCAAGCGGGAAGCTTACAGGCTTGGAACCCTGGGATGATCGCTGAGTCGGATCAAGAACGCAGGCTGTGGGAGTGGATTAGGAACTATGAGAGTCAAGGACGTCATGGGCCCGCCATCTATCTGGGTTACGGGACTGACGATCGTTTCGCATCGGGCGATAAATTACTGGCCGGAGTCCTTGGAGCCGACCGAACTATAACGACTCCGGGAGGACACGCATGGAGCACATGGAAGGTACTCTGGGAGTCGCTTGTCAGGCGGATATCCTCTGCGGCAGCATGCAAAATCGGGATTGAGAATTATAAAATGCCTTGTCGCAATTTATGTGGGGACTACAACAGATGACTTGAGATATGGATGTTGCATACTGAGATGAATGACTTGGAGATGCTCTCCAGCAGATGCCTAATTCATGTCTACTCGGCAGATTACAAATATTGCGGTTCAGGATAAATAGACTTTGGAACGACAATATCCATAAGAGGAGGTCAAACATGCAAGACAAGCGCAACATAATTGTGTTGGTCGGTATACTCGTAACCGCGCTAGCAAGCTGCGCCACCTACAAAACCACGCTGACCGATGCGCAGGGCAGAACAATCACGTGTGAGGCTAGCGGAAAGAGCGGCATTGTAACAGGGTACTATCTTCGCCGTGGTTTCGAAGATTGCATCTCTGCCGCCAAAGCGCAAGGATTCGAGCCGATACAAGACAGCGACATAGAAGGTTCACGAGAAACAATGAAATGCAATGCCTCAGGACAGGAGGAATTGTCTAACCCGCCGGTCAATAAGGATGCCGTCCGATAACGTGGCGTAGCGCCGGGTTACCTCCGCTCAATTAAATCTCGCCCCAACAGATGCTCATAGTGAAACAAGTGTGTTTTCCATGACGTCACCGGCAAAATGGTACCGGTTCATCATGCACTTTGCATAGCGATATATTGAGGTGATTCTGGATACGCCTTCATGAGCAATATGGACATCCATTGTCGATGTGCCGCTACTTTGCACCTTTCTTGCCCGCAGGCTCTATCGTGAACTTTCCAAACGCTATACCGAGATCAACGCCACTTCCCGTTGCGGTGAGAGTAAGAGAAACACTCCCCTTGGTGAGGACCTGAGCATCTGCCGACTTGACCACCCCTGCGTGAGCTTCAGCCTTGGCATAGGCGCCGAAAAGTTCCCTTATGTCCGACACTTCGGAAAAAGTACCATGCCCCGACAGCTTGCTTTTGCCGGCCGTAAGACCGCCGCCTTTCACTCTGATCCTGACCTGCGCCGACTTACCGTTGTCGCATGAAATAGAGCCTGAGCCGGAGGCGGTTTCATAAAAAACCGACCAGCCTTGCACACTGAATTTCAGCCTGCATTTTGTAGGATCGGCCTTCTCCCTGCCTTCACTCCCGGCGATGGAACAAATCAAAACAAGTGCCAACATTGAAGCCAGAACAAAAAGCCTTTCAAGTAGTTTACCGCGTGTCATGGTTTACTTTTTACCTCCGTTATTCAGAGCCTCTCACAGTGTTCTGCCCTTTGAATTATACAGGATCAGTTTCATCAAGGCAAATCTACCGTGCTTCTGCTCGTGTCGAATAAACAAATAACCAAGAAGGAGTATTCTGGGAAATATTATGAAGGGAGATTCGAAAAAAAAGAGGTGTCTCCAGTGTTTGGACAGTATTGGGGCTGATTTAACGTGCAAAGCCGCCATCAATCATGACGCCTTCTTTGTTTCCGCATAGTCTGGCCTCGGCTGGTTGAAGTGATATAACATGCTGATGATTTACAGAAAAATAATCATTTCGCCAAAAACATTGATTACCAAAAAAAATGTCACTCAAGAGAGCCCGTCACGCTTCTTGATGCCTTCGCAGACTTGTTCCACGCTCCCTTTTATGCTAACCTTTGGATAGAATTTCAATCCTTCGGTATTGAAGAGGTAACTGATAAATTGAAAGATTAGAGAGCTCACGCTTTCAATCTGAGAGGGGGAAACGATGAAAACAATGTCTGCAATGCTTGTCATATGGGGGCTAATGGTCCTGTTGCTTACGGGATGCTCGAGTTTACAGCCGCAGGTGGCTTTGAGTGAGAAAGAGAGTCAAAAGATCGTGGAGTTGAAAGCCGAGAGCTTCAAATTCGAGCCCAACAACGTAAAGGCCTTTGAGGGAGATACGGTCCTTTTCCGTATCGAAAACAGTTCTGATTCAGCGCACAACTTTACGATCACAAACCCACAGCAACAGATCCTGAAGAGCATTGCCCTTCCCGCTAAGAATACGATCGATATCAGCGTCTCCTTTGCAAAACCTGGAGTCTATGAGTTCTACTGCGACAAACCCTTTCATTCCTCATTTGGTATGAAGGGACAGATTGAACTGGTGGAGAAAGGCCCCGGCTCTTTAAAGTAGGGCCATTATGGGGAGAGCCTTTATCTAAATGACTGCGTATCTTTGGAGCACAAGGGGCCTTCATTGACCTCGGATGGCAATAGTGTATCCCAAACCTTTCAGGCTGCAAGTTGCGCGGCATAGATTTTTATAAGCCACGGGGAAAGAAACCTGCACGAAGCGTGGCAAATGCCTTACTTAAATTGTTCTCATTTGCTAAAATTGATCTTTACAGGCGAGTTGCGGGCAGGCGCGGTTGGTGTCCGCTAAGAGGTAATTAACGGAACAGGAGGAACCCTTCCGGAGATCTTTGGGCAGATTACAGGCTAGGAGAAAGAAAACGAAATAGCGGTCGAATTGCCTCAGGGAGCGATCTGGGTAATCTGAGCCATCGGGGTATGAATCTCAAACTTTTACCACATAAGAGTATTCTTGGATTCCTGAGGCAATGCAAGTGTATTTGTGCGATTTGTTTAAAGTTATGGATTCATTGTCGTTAGTTTATTAGAATACAGAAAAGTTGTTTGGGAGGGCTGCATGAGAAAATATCTTATCATTATACTGGTTATTTTTATTTTCGCCGTTCCATGCGCTGCCGTGTCGGGTGACTATGACTCGGGAGTTAACGCGACGCTCATTCTGAAGACAGACATAACGACCGGCAATTATCCTGTGAAATACTTGAATACCGGAACGCCAGAAATAACCGTCATGAAAGTGGAAATCAAGCCTGGCGGTGAAACGGGATGGCATAGCCATCCCGTCCCCGTTTACGCCTATGTGCTGGAAGGGAACCTGACTGTGGAGGTAAGAGGAGGCAAGACATACCATTTCACTGCCGGCGACGCTATTGTTGAAGTCGTTAATATCCCTCATAACGGAAAGAACCTCAGCACAACGCCGGTGGTGCTTATAGTCTTTTACACAGGGGAAGCAGGGACACCGAACACGATTAAGACGCCTCCCGACTAGTAGGTGAGGGCCTTAAAACATATTGCGGTGCTTAAGGTGCAGAGAAGAATGAGCGGGTGTGGTTCGGCTCCACTTGGGCCTTAAGACTACTCTTACACGACAGAACGTGGGCGAGTTGGAAGAAATGAGGCAGATGGCACACAACTGGGGTTTGCCTTTTTCGGCAGGATGGCTACTTTCGAAACGGCGTCACCGCGCGCCTTCCGGTGTAAATGAATGCCGACTTCATCCATCAAAGTGTGCGGCCCTGGAGCCCACCAAGGTGGCTTCTACAGTGGAATTGAGCGAAACCGCATCGCGCGAATCAATTATCGATAACAATAATGATAATATCTACTGTCAGGCTGGTAAATCAGCCTTTATAGTTTCTCCGATAGGGAAAATGAATCTTTGTCTGGATCTACCTATGCCTGCAGTAGATATTCTCGACGCTGGCTTTCCTGCTGCCTGGACGCAATTGCGGAGCTTCATTGAAGCCGCGCCCCCCTATATCAGACATTTGTATCGCCTGTAATGACCGCGATTACTGCCCGCGCTGCCCAGCTTGGTCATCTTTAGAGACTCAGACCTTGACCGAACCTGTACCATATTTATGCGAAATTGCGCGCGAACGCAAGAAGCTATTCAAATAATATTGCTTATCTGCACCCGTCCTGGAAAAGATAACTCTTCACTCACCCCCACCCGTCCCATCCACCCCTCCGGGGCTCCCTGTTGATCCGATTCGCACCGCTGTCGCTCTACTTGTCTGTCGGTAGCGCCTCCCACCCTCTGCCGCCCCATACCAATAGAAGTGCATAGATATGCAGGAGATCCCATAAGGAAGAATAGTGTCAAGAATCTTTCGCACTTTCATCAGATGACCTGAATCCAGTTTACTCTAAGCTACACTCTCTTTTGCTTCCTCCTCAAGCCGATCCATCTTCAGATATTGCTGCAACCCCCACGTCGTGCCCTCAATATGTTTGAGCCTCG
>JBKQMP010000218.1:0-29821 GCA_052146665.1 Dissulfurispiraceae bacterium | reverse complement strand
CTCTTGAATGAGCTCTTTGATCGTCTTGTTCACCTTATTTATATTTTCTATCATATGGACCGGGATCCGTATGGTCCGTGATTGGTCTGCCACAGCCCTGCTGATTGCTTGACGGATCCACCACGTGGCATAAGTGCTAAATTTATAGCCTCTCTTGTATTCGAACTTATCAACTGCACGAATTAGTCCTATGTTGCCTTCCTGGATGAGGTCACTGAGACTAAGCCCCTTCCCAATATATCTCTTTGCGATACTTATGACGAGCCTCAGATTTGACTCCACTAAGTGTCTTTTTGCACTACCCACTGTGAGCTCTGCTTTCTTAACTGCCCTCACAATCTTGGCTATTTCCGAAGCTGGCAATTCCACATTTGCTTGCATTTGCGCTATCTTGTCTATCAGGTTTCTGATAGTCTCAGGTTTGCTCTTTTTTGTTCTTGCTTTTTTCAGTCTTGTCGCCAGATACATGAGGTGGCGGTTGAATTTCTTCAATTCCTCTGAAAAAGCATCTATGACGTCCTCCCTTAAATGAAGGATTTCAATTTTTTGAAAGATCTGATCCCGGTTCTGATGCAATAGCGCATACAACGACAAATATTTCACTGATGAGGGTCTCCGACGCCGAGAAAGGGTCTCATTTTGAAGCGCGAGTCTTTTTATCTTTTTCAGCAGGGTATTTAACGACTCAGTAATCTTCGAAAAAAGTTCCTTTTGTTCAAGCACATCGTCATCTGACAAATCCTCTCCATCCTGTATTAGTTCGACCAGGGGGGCCTCTCCTTTTTCAACAAGCTTGCCGACCTGAATGAGTTTGTTCAGCACAAAGGGGACCAGAAATATTTGGCTGCATATCTTGAATCTTCCTTCCTCAATTTTTTTCGAAATCTCAATCTCTCCTTCTCTGTTAAGGAGGGGGATCGCACTGATCCTCTTGAGGTACGCCTTTAAAGGATCGTACTCCAACCCGATGGCGTCAGTAACTATGGATTGGTCAAAAATATCTGCATTGTCCTGCAGAGAAATACTGTCAAGACCGTTGTCAACGAGATCGTTGACCTCTCTGTCGAATTCCTGGCCACCACCATTGAATGGCTTTCTCAAGATTCCTCCTTTGGCATCCTTGCGTCCGAAGTTCGGGCCGTTTTTTTTATGAGCAGTTTATTTTTTTCAAAAAGAAGCGTGTGAAGAAGTCTTTCGTCTCCACCCTGCTCTGTTGATTTAATTTTATTTTCAATCCCTCTGATAGCGATAGAACTCAAACAGTCCTCAATATTCTTATCGATGGTTTCGTGATCCATTTCAGGTCTCATTAGCAGTCTTGTGACAAAACTCTGCTCTTCAGCATCACATGTCTTCAGTAACCGCTCTAACAATAAGCGATCATCTGCAACTGTTGCCACAATCTCCTTTATTTTCTTAAGAAGACCGCGCATTAGAGGAGATTCTACACTTTCGATGTCAATGCTGTTCACTATCGAAGAGGCCTTTCCTGGTACCGAGACAGCGATGTTCAAAAGTATTCGTTCCTCTCTTCTGGCTTCAATTGGCCCAAGGGATATTTCTTTGGCTTCATTCACCTGCTGCCCACTTGAAGGTCTCCTGAACTTTGATTTCTTTTCAGCTAGGTTGCTGAGTTCTTCACGGAGCACCAATTCACTTATTTTTGAGCTTTCTGCCAGTTCACTTATAGTGTCCTCTCTCAGCAATAAATCGGGACATGATAACAACAGAGATAATATATATCTTACCGCATCAAGTTTATCCTTACCAAATGATTTGAGCAAAAATTTTACCGGTGTGGTCGCCTTACTCACGAATTGTTTAAAATATTCCGCTCCTTGCTTTCTTATAAAGCTATCAGGATCCTGACCCTCTGGCAGCAAAAGTATTTTTGCAGTGAGGCCTTCCGAATAGATAATTTCAAGCGACCTCTTTGTCGCTGCCATGCCCGCAGCATCACCGTCAAATATGAGGAGAAGTTTATTGGAAAGCTTCCGAAGTTTTTTAAGATGACCGAAGGTTAAAGCAGTTCCAAGAGGGGCTACCGTATTTTTAAATCCACATTGATGGCACATAATTGCATCAAGATAGCCCTCAACAATAATAGTATATCCCTTTCGAGTGATTGCAGCCTTAGCGATGTTAAGTGCATATAGCGCCTCACCTTTTTTAAATATGGCGCTCTCCGGAGAGTTCAAATACTTCGGTGCGGATTTCATCGGTGACAGTAGCCTGCCTCCGTAAGCTATAATGCGACCCTGCAGGTCAGCTATTGGGAACATTATTCTATCCCTGAAAAAATCATGCTGACCATTTTCACCAAAGTGGACAAGGCCTGAGGCTCTGATGTGTTCCAAAGAATATCCTCGGCTCTTAAGATAAGTAAAAAGGCCTTCTTTTTCGTTTTTGCTATAACCAATTGAAAACATTTCCAGTGTGTCTTGATTGAGTGCCCTCTCCTTGAGATAGGTGGATGCCTGTCGAGAAAGTTCCAGATTCTTTTTAAACAAAGATAGAGCCTCTAGCTGGATAGAAAAAAGACCATCTTTGAAGGTTCTGCTAATTGATGAAACATCTCCGGACTGTTCGATCCTCACTCCGGCCTTGCGTGCGAGATAAGCAAGTGCTTCCTGAAAGGTCATATTGTCATAATTCATCATGAAGGTGAAAATGTCACCTCCCTTATGGCAACCGAAACAGTGGAATATCTGTTTTGATGGATTGATCATGAAAGATGGAGTCTTTTCATGATGAAACGGACAGAGTCCTCTGAAATTCTGTCCAGACCTCTTCAGATCAATATGTTCTGCAATAAGATCGACTATGTCTATTCTTGATTTTATATCCTCTGTTATTTGGTCTGACTTTGTCTTTTTATCAATCATCGGATAAGCGAACGGGTTGAATGTTAGAACAGGCGTCGGAGAACATGGCTCGAATTTGCTGAACATTTCACCTTATGCCAATGATCCCTATGCCCTTGCTACCCTTTTGAATCCTGAACACTCAACTATTTCCAACGTCTCCTGCGTCATTATTCTGTCCAGAAGCAGGTTCATGCCCAGGGTGTCACTCGCGATATGCCCAGCTATCACCACATTGATGTGGTTCTTTTGAGCCTCCTGTCTGTGTTCTTCACTGAGATGCATACCCACAATGGTATTTATCCCACTTGACGAGAGACTCTGATAAATCTCTTTGGAACCTTCAGTCCCTCCGGTCATGTCAACAAATATCTTCCCCGCCCTTCTTTTTTTGGCACCCAATAAAATCATGGGGCCCGCATTGGTCTGTTCGGCAGTCCTATACTCGGGCATCTCCATGAGTAATTCAACGATGTCTTCGATAGTATACGGCTGTTTGTCATTTAACCATTGTTGCAAAAATGTGGCTACCATGTTATCAGCAGCGGTGTGCATACAAATAAGAGGGATATTGAGGAGTCTTGCGGCATCAACGGTTCTTGTATGGTTGACGGGCATAAGTTTCCGTTCAACTTCCTTAATCCGGCCTTCCATGACATCTTCCGCTATGTTTATTGGAACACCTAATTGATACAGGATATCAGACTGCATGTGCATGACAGAGTATAAGCTGGCGAATGCGATTCCGCCTGGATGATGTGAAAGCATGAGGTCAACGAAAGTCTTCTTATTGCGTAAGGTCTCTGCCAGCAGAACCTCAGCTACCTCTATGTCTATTCCGACAAGTAGTGTTTTTAAAATTTCATCGCCGTTTCCGACGAGTATTCTTGAATCCACATAGGGGTTTTCAAGACTCTCCATATCAAATCTAGCCTTTTCTTTGGAAGAAAGATTCTCATAGTCGCGTTTTCTCGACTCTAATTCGCGCAGCACGAGATTCTGGCCCCTAGGATCATTTTCGATGGCTGCGGCCAGGGCCTTTTTATAAAGGTCAGTAAGAGTCATAATGCGTTCGCCGTGATGATCATGGTAGTGAGAAAAGCCAAAAAAGTTAGCCTAAGCACTAAGAAGTTCCCTCACTCGTTGATTGACAAGCTTGCCGTCAGTGAGGCCTCGTGTCTTAGGCATGACAAGTTTCATAACCTTCCCTATTTCATCGGCAGATTTGGCGCCGCTGTCCTTTATTGCCGCTACTATGAGGGCATCAAGTTCGTTCGCAGAGAGTTGTTGAGGGAGGTACGAGGTGATTATCTCGAGTTCCTTTTCTTCCTTTTCGGCAAGATCAAATCTTTGCCCGGCAATAAAGTGATGGATTGACTCTTTCCGTTGTTTAGCGCAAGCTGAAAGTACAGAGAGTATGTCGGGATCGTCTAGAGGAGCTCTCTTTTCAATGGCCTTATTCTTCAAGGAGGCCTTGAGCATCCTGATGACTGAAAGTCTCAGTTCATCTCTGGATTTCAAGGCCTCCTTGAGTTCTGAGTCAAGCCGTTCAAGGAAAGTCACTCTTACCTCGGTGAGACAATTCTCGATCCTTTAATCGCTTTCTTACGAGCCGCCAAGATTTTTTTCTTTTTCTTAATGCTTGGTTTCTCGTAATGTTCCCTCTTCTTTACGTCTGAAAGTATACCTTCACGCTCACACTGCTTCTTAAAAGTCTTAAGCGCAGACTCGAAAGATTCGGTATCTCTTACCTTTATAGAGGGCATCCATATTCACCCCTCTCTCTGTTAAATTTTTCGCAAATTAATCTAGCAGTTAAAGGAGTTATCTGTCAAGGAAAACGGAGCAAAGGACTGTGAAAAGCCAATGCCGGCAACTCTCGTTAACTCTTGATAGTTGTATGTCAGTATGAAGTCGTATACTTTTTTGTCTGTTTGGAATTGTTCCGCCTTGGTACCTTCGCACATGAGTCTGACAGCATCCTGGCTTAGTTAGTTCTATCCGCTCGCTCCCATGAGGAGCGCTCTGGACTCGCATCGTATTTATGTGAGGGCTCAACGCTTTCACGGGAACCCCCCACTATAGCCTCTACTTAATAGTATCAGGATCTCACCTTGGCTGATTAAAGATGATAAGTCAACATTGTTTATAAGAGACTTCCGGAACAGATAGGAATTCAAGGGTCATTCAGGATTGATAACTAATATTCTTTATGATAACTGAAAGCGTCTATAATTAAAGGGGAGCTACCAGATGCCTTTTTTAGGAAGGGCTCTTACGAAGGTCAGCCGGTCATCGTAGATGACGTCAAAACCTCACAAACCTCAATCTCAGGATTATGATCCTAATCCAGTTAACTTGCCTTCGGATTCCCAAGCTCTCTGTTTTTGCGAACACCAGAAAAGCTGATCTTGTAACAAAAGGCGAGCATAAACATAATGAAATTTAACATGACAATCACTGCACCAGTCGGGAGGTTGACCACAAGAGAGATCACTGTCCCTGCGACGACTGAAACGATCGCCGCACTTGAGGCAAGCAGCATGGTTCTCTTAAAGCCCCTGGCAATCTGAAGAGCGGTAACGGCGGGCATGATCAGGAGGGCTGAGGTAAGCATTATTCCCACGACCTTCATGGTGAGGACAACGGTAACCGAAGTCAACAGAGCGAGTATCGTATTTATTTTTTCCGTATTTATCCCCGATGCCTTTGCGAATTCCTCATCAAAGGAGGCGGAAAGAAACTCGTCATAGTAAACTGAGATGGTGATAAGTACTGTGAAGGAAAGAACTATAGAAGTGATGACCTCTGACTCGCTAATAGAAAGTATATTGCCGAAGAGATAGCTGAAGAGATCAATGTTAAAACCGCCTGCGCTGCTGGCCAGAAGAACTCCCGCGGCTATTCCCAAAGCGGATATCATCCCTATGGCGGCATCACCGTAGACTCGAGCCCTTTCTGCCAATTTCAATATAGCAAGGGAGCCTAACATCACAACAGGGATTGAGACGAAGACAGGGTTCTGCTTTAAAAGCAGGCCGAGGGCGACACTCCCAAAAGTCACATGGGCAAGCCCATCACCGATCAGCGAGAGCCTTCTCAGTACAAGCAAGACTCCTAATGTGGAACAGAGCAAGGCGATAAAGACGCCGGCCACCAATGCCCGCTGAATGAAGCCGTACTGAAGAAAATCAGTGACTACCATTCAGCGAATCCCCTTGTAATCATGTCTGTGGCATATAAGGTGTTGGGAGAATTCACCAAAGTAACTCGCCATATCTTCAGAAAGACAGAACTCATTAAAGCTTCCAAAGAAAATTATTCTCTTGTCAAGGTAAAGCAGTTTGGATGCATACTTGCCAACGCTCCCAATGTCATGAGTCACAAGAATGATGGTCATCTTCTTCTCCCAATTAAGCTCCTGCAAGAAACGGAAAAAATTGTCCCTTGTCTCCGGATCAAGAGCCGTTGTCGGTTCATCGAGAATTAGCAAGTCGGGCTCATTTACGATTGCCCTAGCCAGGAGAACTCTTTGTTGTTGACCGCCGGAAAGGGCGCCTATAAGGTTGCCTTTTATATCGTATATATCCATCAATTTTAGCGCTCGTTCGACCGCTTCTTTGTCAGACCTAAAAATGGGGGTCGACAGCCTTTTTCGTGAGATGAGCCCCAACGCGACGATCTCATCGACAGTGGCAGGGAAAAAAGGGTTCAGAGAAGCAATTCTTTGCGGGAGATAGCCTACCCTGTGCCATTCACTCAAGATCGCCGGGTTTTTACCAAAGAGAGTGACGTTGCCCCCTGACGGTTTAGCCAGGCCGAGGATGATCTTGATTAAAGTTGTTTTGCCAGATCCATTCGGACCTACGAGTCCGATATAGTCACCGCAAACGGCGCCGAAGGAAATGTCGCTCAGGACTTCAGCGGAGTTATATCTGAAGCTGACGTTATTGACTGATAAGCAGTCTACTGGCATTGCAGACCAATCTTGAGGTTCTTAAGGTTTTGGCGCATGATGGACAAGAAAGTGGTCCCTCCGTCCAACTCCGCCTTGGTGATATTATGAGCACCGTGCAACATCAGCAATCTTGTTCCTGTCTCTTTTGCGATGGTTTCCGCGACGCGTGGTGCTAACAGTTCTTCATAATAGACATAGTTTACTCCATACATCCTGATTTTATTAATAATTTCGGCTACATCTCGCGGTGAAGGTTCCGAGTTGGGGGAACCTTTGTATACTGCTATGTACGTGAGGTGATACCTTGTGGCAAGATAATTAAAGGCAAAATGACCACCATGTAAAAAAATATTTTTCCTGCAATGAGACAGCGAGTCTCTGAATTCCTGATCAAGAGCAAGCAGTTTAGCCTTGTACTCGGCAGCATTCTGCAGATAGAAATCCTTATTCGCAGGGTCCTTTATGAGGAACCCATTGAGGATCGTGTCGACCATTTTTTGTGCGTAAGATAGATCGAGCCATATATGGGGATCCATGTCACCGCGCTCATTATCTTCATCATTATGGCCTGCAGGTTCTTTGTTGAGGGTGATGCCTTGGCTCGCATCGATCACGAGAAGATTATCATTCATCAGAGCGTTTAAGACACCTTGAACCCATGGTTCCATGTATTTTCCAGTGTAAACGAAGATATCTGCGTTGTTAATTGTCACGATGTCCAACGGCTTGGGCTCGAAGCTGTGCGGTTCCATACCGGGTGGCAAGAGGAGACTGATCTCTGCCTTTTCCCCTCCGATGTTTCTAGAGAAGTCATAGAGAGGGAAAAGAGTGGTGACGACCTTAAGTTTCTTTTCTCCCGAAACTTTTCCAACTTTCTTCTCACATGAAACTGCAAAAAGCGTGAGGCTTAACAACAGGATGAAGGGTAACAGGACGGCCGATTTCACTGGAGACCGCCTTTACGACAAGTGCATTTCTTGCAATAGCCATTGACCTGTAGAATATGAGAAGTGACCTGACCCTGTATCTTTCTTGCCACTTCTTCTTCTATCTCTTTTTCTCCACAAAAATTTATGTCTTCTACCTTATGACACGATATGCAGATAAAATGGTGATGATGATCTCTGTTGCGGCAGAGATAGTAATAGAGCTGCCGGTTGGGATGGATAACTTTAGAGATAATGTTTCTCTCTGACAGATCTTCAAGGTTTCGATAGACCGTGGGAAGGCCGATCTTCTTAAAGCGATCCTTCAGCCTCCTCCAGATTTCCTCTGGACTTAGATAAGCCGATTCGGTCGCTAGAACATGAAGAATGGCCAACCTTTTTGGTGTCGCTTTCAACCTGAGATTTTTCAGAGCGACAAAATGATCATTTTCCATGTTATTCATCTTCACAAAATTCATTAAATAGAAACCATTTTTATTTACTCATATTAACCTGCCTATTGTCAAGTCGTCAACCATCTGCAGTGGAAAAAGTAAAATGATAATGAGAAACATTTGGGCAAGGTCCATTGAAGGCAGACCGCATCCCTAAAAAACGCCAAATAAAAAAACGTGACAAACATTCAATAAGTGTTATGATCTATTATAGAGAAAAATTATCTTAGAAGAGATAATGATAGAAAAAAGTGATGATAGTGCAGAAAGGGGGTGAAAAGCATGAAGAGACCTATGAGCAAAACCGCACTTGAGAGGGAAGCTTCCTTCTGGGGCAACATTAAGAAGATGACTAAGGCAAACCCTGGCAAGACATGCCACAAGTGAAAGAGCTGAAAGAGCTAAAGTTGCTGGTCAAGCAACGAATTCAAGCCATCCAGATATGGCAGACTACATATGACAATCATGTGTTTCTGCCGTATCTTTCTTAGAGGTGGTCCCCTACCTGACCTGGATTACTCCCTTAGGCTCGCGCATCACTTCTCCCACTATTTTGGCTGCTGGCGTACTTTTTTCGAGGAGTTTCTTCCGCAAGAGGTCAGCCTTTTCCCTGGGAACAGATATCAAAAGCCCGCCTGATGTCTGCGCGTCTGACAAGAGGTCAATGAACACTGGATTCAATCCAGCAGCTATATCCAGATACTTGGAACAAAATTTCCGATTGCGGATGCTGCCTGCGGGAGCTATTCCCATTGAGGCGAACTCAAATGCCTCAGGTATAATTGGCACTTCTTCCGCGTAAAGCCTGATGCCTACTTTACTTGCCTTGGCCATTTCCAGTGCGTGACCCAAGAGCCCGAAGCCAGTAACATCTGTGGCGGCATTCACTCCAACTTCCATCATGGCCTCGGCTGCTCCTTGATTTAGTGTTGCCATCAATTCAGTGATTTCTGCCGTAAGTTTTTCATTCAGCCTGCCGGCTTTAAGCGCGGTTGTGAGAACACCCGTACCAAGAGATTTAGTTAAAAACAGTACATCTCCTTCCTTGGCGTTGTCGTTGGTCAAAAATTGCTCGGGATGACAAATTCCTGTTACTGAAAGGCCATATTTCATTTCAGGATCCTCTATACTATGCCCTCCGGCCATGACAGCCCCTGCCTGATGCACGACTTCGAGACCTCCCTTGAGGATAGACCGCAGGATTGCCTTGTCCATCTCTTTGACGGGGAAACAGACGATATTCATAGCGGTCAAGGGCTTGCCACCCATTGCGTAGATGTCGCTCAATGCGTTGGCGGCTGCAATACGACCGAAGTCAAAGGGGTCATTCACAATTGGCGTAAAAAAATCCAGAGTCTGAACGAGCGCTATCTCGGCCGTGAGTCGATAAATAACGGCGTCAGTCCAGTTTTCGGCTCCGACAAGCAGGTTGCGATTATTCTCCTTCGGCAAACCTCTGAGTATTTCCTCTAAGTCACCCGGACTTATTTTTGCCGCTCACCCGGCCGCTCTGACTTTCTCCATAAGGTTGGGCGCTTTTTTCGGATCATCCGCCACGGTATTCTCCACATCGATACAACATTTTCTTATAGCGAGTCCTTTTTATTCTGGAAAGTTGTCTGCGTTTAGAAAAGCCACATGAGTGTACTTTATATTATTTAGTTTACCTGTAAACGAGAACAGGTGCAATCTTAAACTTGTCACCTTATCTTCGAAATACTTTGAAATGCTGATGCCAGCCTTTCAATGACAATGTATACTATAGAGGCTTTCTATAGTGAAGTCCTTATCGATAATGAATATCTATTTGTTTTATTGGAGAAATTTATAAACAATATACAGTATGGTTAAGTTGAAGTCATTCTGTCTGTGAACTGTTTATGGTGGTATACGCAATTATAACTTTTCATACGACGCATTTTTCCTTGAAAGCAAAAAAGGTGCTAGAGAAAAGCGGGATGCGGTTTGAAACAATCCCGGTGCCGAGGAAATTCAGTGCTGATTGTGGTTTCTGCTGCAAGGTGCTCTGGAAGGAGAAGGAAGAAGTGGAAAAGATTCTTGATGAGCATAACGTTCAGATCGATTCCATTTATCGGTGGACAATAGACGAGGATACGGAAAAAAAGAAGAAATTCAGATTTGTATAGTTCTGAATGTATTTCTGTCGTTGTTATTAACAATCAACTAAATCTGTCAATAGGAGGTTGGGAAATGTCCCTGAAAGTGGATGTGAGAGGATTGCCGTGCCCTCAGCCTGTAATTAAGACAAAGGAAGCGCTCGAGAATGCCAAAGGGGAAGCTTTGTTGGTAATTGCGAGCAACGAGGAATCGACCGAGAACATCAAAAGATTTCTCAACTATTCAGAAGTCCAAATTAGCAAGATTGAAGAGAACAAAGGGGACTTTTATATTTATACCAAGGAATACTCTTTAACTCCGGGCAAGGATCTGGAAGCACAGGCCTCTACCTGCCTTCCTCCCAAGACAAGCATTGGAACGACAATCTTTATCAACAAGGATCGCCTGGGACATGGCAGCGATGAACTTGGCAAGACCCTCATCAATGCCTTTATTGCGACAATCAAGGATCTTTCAATTCAACCTAGAACAATCTGTTTCATGAATACCGGGGTAAAGTTAACGGTAGAAGGAGCGGAAACACAGCCTTATTTGAAGGAACTCGAAGAAAAGGGAATAGAACTGCTCGTTTGCGGGACCTGTTTGGGTTATTTCAATCTAAAAGAAAAGTTAGGTGCTGGTAAGATATCCAATATGTATGACATCTCTGAAACCATGCTTAAATCTTCGAAAGTGATTACGATCTGAGAAGAAAATGCTTCGTATCTGCGAACAACAGACGGATTTACAACAGGTGCTTAGCCAATGAAGAAGAAAGGCATCTATTTTGATCACGCGGCCACATCTGGAATGAAACCTAAAACAGTATGTGAGGCGATGTGCGACTGCTTAAAAAATGCGAATGCGAATCCAGGAAGATCCGGTCATTCATTGTCTCTTAAGGCAGCGGAAATTATTTATGGCACCCGCGAGATTATCGGCGAGTTCTTTCATTTCAGCAAGACAGAAAACATTATCCTTACAAAGAATGCAACGGAAGCTTTAAATATGGTTATTTACGGCACATTGCAATCGGGAGGGCAGGTAATTACGACATCGATGGAACATAATTCTGTGCTTAGGCCGCTGAATTACCTTCAACGTAAAGGCGTGATAGAGCTGAAGATTCTGAAAGCAGATGAAAACGGCGTCGTATCTGCTCAGCAAATCGAGGAAGCAATCACTGATAAAACGAAGCTCCTGATTCTTACCGCTGCCTCAAACGTAACTGGAACAAAGCTGGATCTGGAGGGGATTTACAAAAGATCCAATGCGTTAGGAGTGAAAATTCTGGTCGATGCGGCCCAAGGCGCAGGTGCCATGAAAATAGATCTGGAAAGGACACCATTTGATTTTTTTGCACTTGCGGGGCACAAGCACCTGCTTGGTCCACAGGGCACCGGAGCACTTATTATCAAGGATCCGGACGACCTGCCTCCTTTTATGCGTGGAGGAACGGGTAGTTTATCAGAGCAGACTGTGCATCCTGAATTCCCTCCGGACAAGTTTGAGGCAGGCACGTTAAACACCCCGGGGTATGCCGGTCTTACGGCAGGCATCCGATTTCTTTTAGAACGCGGCATCGAGAATATCATTGAGCGTGAAAAAAAACTTGTGCAATATCTTATCGAGGAACTTTCCAAGATCGATGGTGTGGTAATTTATTGTCCCGATGCAGACCGGGTCGCCACGGTTTCGTTCAATATAAGAGGAGCGACGCCATCGGACATCTCTAACTATCTTGACGAAAAGTGGAGCATACGCTGCAGACCGGGCCTGCATTGTGCACCTGAAGCGCATAAGACTTTGAACACGTTCCCTCAAGGGACTGTCCGATTCTCTCTTTCCTACTTCAATACCATGCAGGAAATAGATACAGCCATAAAAGGTTTAAAGTCCTACCCAATTGATATTTGACTGCATTGCCGATTGCATGATAAAACAGAGCACCGCTGCATCGGTTTTTTTGGAAGCTATACCTTTGTGTTGTCTGCGGGAGAAATCCTTCACTCGTACCTTTTTTGCAGGCCTGATAAACAAGGTAGATGTGATAGCCGGCTCTCTATATTCTGCCATATGAGAATATTGTCCATTTGAAGACCGCGAGTGTTCTTTGTTACAGACAACATTACTTCTGTGCTGTGAATCTGACGACGCCACGGATAGCATTGAGGCATGGAGGTCTCGTCGGGGGATTCCGGTGTCTGCTCAGCCAAAGAGGGCTAAACGTGATTTCTCAGCATTAGTTCTATTGGATGAGGATGCAGATAGTATTGGCTCTTCAAATACGGCTGATCGTATTTGCGGACATAATGCCTAATCAGAACTATTGGAACAATGAGAGGTATGAGCTCTTGATGGTAGTTTTGAATAATCTCGGTTAATTCCTTTTTTTCATCTCCGGACAATAGCTTCTTAAAGTAGCCGGCAACGTGGATGAGCACATTGGTGTTTTTCTTGCACGTTGCCGGAAGGCAGAGCCCTTCCATAAGACTTTTAAGGTAGTGAGCGGGAAGATCTTCCGGCTCATGCTGCTTGGCATTTGCCACAAGATTTCCGAGTGCGGCGTAATGTTTCGGGCTATGTGAGAGGATCAATAGCTTATGGTTGGTATGAAATCTCACCAAGTCGCTGACAGAGCCGCCTGTCTGTTCGAATTCCTTCCATCGCTTGTAGACAAAGATCCTCTCTACGAAGTTTTCACGCCACTGAGGGTTCTGAAGACGACCCTCGTCTTGCACGGGCAAGAGGGGGAATTTATCCATGACGGCTTTTGCAAAAACGCCAACCCCTCGAGTACTGGGGATGCCTGAGGGATTATATACCTTTACGCCCTTCATGCCTGAACTCGGAGATCTGCACTTAAATACGAAACCGCACAGTTCTTCTTTTTCAAGTGCCTGAAGCCGTTTCTTTGCCCAGCGCGCCATCACATCTGTATAATCAACCCTTGTCCGATTCGTTACAAGGCGCGGTGACTCAGGTGTCCCCACTAACCGCATCGGTTCCCTTGGAACAGTCAAGCCAATTTCAACCTCGGGACAGACCGGTACCCATTGAACAAAGGCGTTGAGGGTGTTTTTCAGGTAATGGTCCAATTTATGACTACCGTCATAACGGACTTTCTCACCTAAAAGACAGGAACTTATCCCGAGTTTAATTTTTTTGTCCATGGGATGAGCCTCAAATGTCAAAACCATCTATCCAGTGCGTCTAAAAAGTTACCATTCTTGCCACTCGTATGTCACTATTTTTTATCAGCATGACCCATTCTTTCATCGATTCTTAGGTTGGCCCCGTTATCAGTGGAAATACGTTCTTTTTTATAAAAACGATAATCCTTTCAATTTCTTTTATCATCGGCCCTTGTTTCATGCTCTTACCTGCACAGGTCTCGTCCCTTATCTTCCTGCTTTTGAATCCCTCGTGCATGTGTCTTTCAAGGAAATCCTCAGGGATCTCATCAGGGATCTCCACACCATTCATGATAGCCCAGGCTAGTGTCCATGCCCTGGCAACATTGGTCACATCATATCCGCCGCCACCCAAGGCTACCCATTTTGGGGATATCTCTTTTATCCTCCTTATCACATGGCAAAAACCTTCTGTTGTGTAATTCAGATGGGCAAGGGGGTCGGAACGAAATGAGTCAACACCGAGTTGGCTGACTATAATGTCCGGCCTGAATTTTCCTATGAGAGGGGGAACGATTTCATTGAATGCAAAGACGAAGAGTCTATCGTCAGACGAAGGGGGCATGGGGACATTTACGGAGTATCCTTTGCCTTTATCAGTGCCTATCTCATATTCGAAACCACTTCCGGGGAAGAGAGTCCTCCCCGTCTCATGTATCGATATTGTTAACACCCTATCTGTCGCCTGAAAGGCCGTCTGAACGCCATCAGCATGATGGGCATCGATGTCAATGTATGCTATCCGTCTTCCTTTCTGCAAGAGCGACATTATTAAGATAACGATGTCATTGACATAGCAGAAGCCGGAAGCCCTTGATGCCATAGCATGGTGAAGGCCCCCTGAGATGCTAAAGGCAATATCAACCTCTCCGCTGTCCACGAGGGCTGCTGCCTTCAAGGAAGCTCCAGCTACAAGCTTGGACCAATCCAAAAGCCCTTCAAAAGTGGGGTTGTCACCTGGACCGATGCCAAAATATGCAGCGTTGTCTAACTTTTTCCCGTAGTTTGCCGTCTTCAATAATTCTAGGTACTGCTTGCTATGAAAGAGCAGTAATGCGTCGTCGGCTGCCTTGGTCGCTTCAACGTATTGCGTATTGGGAAGAGACAAAAGCCCGTAAGCCTTAATGAGTTCAAAGGTCAGTTGCAATCTGGAAACCTTGAGTGGATGTGCGATGCCATAATTGAACTTCAAGAAATCGTCAGTATATATGAAGGCCGTTTTCATCAGATCACTGGTCAATGTCATCATTCACCAGTGAAGAGTAAATTGTCCTTTCTTGCTTTTTTAAAAAGACTCCTGGCCGCGTCGTAACATACGAGACCGATTAGAGCGGTGCCCACCGAATCTGTTCGACCAAGCCACATAGACTGATATCCCACGCTTGCACAAAAAAATTGCATACAGGCCTTTGAGCGAGTGGGCACACCGAGTATTGCCCGAGAATTTAACCGTCCGGCTATTTTGACGTTATAATGAACAGGTGTGCGCATGCAAATAATCGAGACTCGTGCCACAATTATACAACAAAAGGCCGTTTCAGTTTTGTGCCCCTGCTGTAAATTGACCCTGGAGGCAGTACCATTAATCCAATGAAGAAGATTTAAAAGAGAAGCCCGTTATTTTGAGCGCATGTTCGTCGAACCTTTCAGAACTTTTGGAGTGATTCTTTCTGGCCTTCTTGCCCTGTGCCATAAGCCAATGCCGGCAACGACCTTGACTAAAGAGTCAGGCCCAAGCCGCATAGTGAGACTGTTTGTTCCCTGATAGCAAAATAGATGGAGACGATGTTCTCAAAATCTCCTAGCCGACGGTGATTATGGCGAGAGCGGATGCCCATCGATGGAGAGGAGATCTGCAATGGGATGCGCTGGATGATTATGAATACCATGCTCGGGTTCACGGATTGTCGCAATCAAAGTTCAATGAGACTTTGCAGGGATGAATAATGGGTCAGCAGAGTTCAAACACTGGCTGTCTTGCAGCGCTTGTATTATATTATGCACCAAGGTAAGCCTCTTGAACGAGAGGATTCCCCGCCAGCTCACTGCCGGTGCCAGACAAAGTGATAGTCCCCGCTTCGAGCACATAACCGCGTGACGCTACATTGAGAGCCATGGTGGCATTTTGTTCAACCAGGAGAATAGTGGTATTTTCTTGGTTGAGTCTGGAGAGTATATGAAAGATTTCGATGACCATTAATGGCGACAAGCCCATTGATGGCTCGTCTAGCAGAAGCATCTTCCCCTTGCTCATTAAGGCCCGTGCGACTGCCAGCATCTGTTGTTCTCCGCCCGACAAGGTGCCGCCCAATTGCTTTCCGCGTTCCTTAAGGCGAGGGAAAAGATCCAAGATATAATCGTAATCCCTTTGAATCTCTCTAGCGTCTTTGCGTTGCCACGAAGCTAAGAGTAGGTTTTCTTTTACTGTCAGGTTTCCGAAAATCCCACGTCCCTCCGGCACATGAGCAATACCTTTGGCCACAATGGCATGAGGAGGTATGGTGCGCAGATTTTGTCCCTCATAAATAACACTACCATTGTAAGGAACCATGCCTGAAATTGCCCGGAGAATCGATGTCTTGCCGGCGCCGTTGGCACCAATCAATGTGACGATTTCCCCGCTATATACGTGAAATGAAACATCGCTGACTACTGTGATCCTCCCGTAGGACACAGAGAGATTTTGCAGTTGAAGTAGCGTATCTCTTGATATCATTCTACAATCTTCCTTCCCAGATAGGCTGCAAGCACCTTCGCGTTGTTTTGTATTTCCCGAGGAGTCCCTTCAGCAATGGTCGTTCCGAAATCAAGAACCTTGAGTCTCTCGCAGATGTCCATTACTAATCTCATCTGGTGCTCTATCAAAATAATGGTAAGATAGAATTCTTTTCTGATCCATTGGATTAACTCCTTCAGCTGGTCAATTTCTCTCGGATTTATTCCCGCAGCTGGCTCATCCAGGAGTAAGATTTGAGGGTCGCTGGCAAGTGCCCTCACGATTTCGAGCCGCCGCTGCAAACCATAGGGCAGGTTTTTTGATAGTTCCAGGGCAACACTATCCAGTTGGAAGAGGGCCAGCAATTGCATAGAGTTCTCTCTGATTTTTGCTTCTTCGCCCTTGAATCGTCCAATATGAAAGAGCGCCTCGACAGCGTGGTACTTGACCTTGGAATAATGGGCGATGCGAATATTATCAAGCACCGTGAGATCGTTGAAGAGCCGAATGTTCTGAAAAGTCCGCGCTATGCCCATGGCGGCAATACGGTCGGGCGTTTTGCCAATAAGTTCCTTGCCATTAAAAGTGATGCTGCCCCCTGAGGGGCGGTATACGCCTGTAACAATATTGAAAAGAGTGGTCTTGCCAGCTCCGTTTGGGCCGATTATTCCTACGAGCTCTCCGCGCGTAAGACTGAGGTTAAATTCTGATACGGCGCACAGCCCGCCAAAAAAGTGGCTGACGTTACTTGCTTTTAAAAGAGCCGTGGGCTTCACCGATTGTTGATCGTTAGTAACTATCAAGTCACTCCCTTTTGTCTTATCGGACTTCTCTTTTTCATGCACACAAGAAACGTTATTTCGTCTGAATGATGGAGCCTTCAACTGAGTCAGTTTTAGGTACAAACCATGGTAACTCGCGCAGTCCAGTAATACCACGCGGCCGGAAGAGCATCAGAAGTATAAGTAAAAGTGGCATGAGCACCATCCGCCACACTTCCAGCGGTCTGAGCAGTTCAAGCAGGATCGTATATATGCTTGCACCAAGAATGGAACCAATAATGGAGCCAATTCCGCCCAAATAGACCATGATCAGGATGTCTGTTGACTTTATAATATCAAACATGCGCGGATTGATATATTGAAGCAAATGTGCAAAAAGGGCACCCGCAATTCCCGCAAAGAAAGAGGAAATCACAAAGGAAAGTAGTTTTACATGACGTGTATTGACGGTCATAAGATCACTCGCGATTTCATCCTCTCGTATGGAGAGCATACCTCGGCCATAATTCGAGTAGATTATGTTTCTTATGCCCCATATAGCTAATACGGTCCAGAAGAAGGTCCACGGCAGCGTGGTAAGCTTGTCCATTCCCAGGAAACCCCTCGCACCGCCGACGGCATCAATATTTTCGAGAGCTGACTTGACAATCATATTGAACGCGAGGGTCACAATGGCCAGGTAATCGCCCCTCGTCCTGAAAGATGGAATTGCCACGACAAGACCAAGGATCGCGGCACCTGTGCCTCCTGCTATAACTGCTATGGGGAAAAGCCATATGCTAGTGGTTGATGAAAAAAGTTTCACCGTGAAGATTGAAGAAATGTAAGCTCCGGCTGACATGAACCCCGCGTGACCGACGGAGAACTCTCCCATATAACCGTTGACGAGATTCAAGCTTAAGGCGAGAATGATATTTATGCCGACGTACATAAGTATAAGCTGAATATATTGGTCGACAAGACCATAGTATGGGATCGCAAATGAGAGTAAAAATCCGATAGCGACAACAATAGGCAGCTGCAGACGGGCTTTTATAATGGGCATCCTTGCATCATCAGGGAATCCTTGAGGCGACTTGGATATCCTCATGGTGTCAAACCTTCTGGGATCGCGGCTTTCCCATAATGCCCTGCGGCCGGAAAACCAGCAAGACAAGAAGTAGAGAAAACGCCACAAAGTCACGGTAGGTGGAGGGTAAGAACGCTGCAACGAGTATCTCCGTGGAGCCCAAGATATAAGCTCCTATCATGGCGCCGCGAATGTTGCCGATTCCACCGACTACGGCTGAAATGAATGCCTTCCAGCCAACAAGGATGCCCATATAGGGGTCGATTATCGGATAAGCCATGCCATACATCACGCCAGCGGCTCCGCCAAGGCAGCCTCCCAATGCAAAGGTGACAGAAATTATTCGGTCCACTGGAACTCCCATAAGGGGCACGATGTTCTTGTCCCATGAGATCGCACGCATCGCCATACCCACTTTGGTATGTTGGACTATGAAATGCAAAAGCACCATTAGCAATACCGATAAAACTATAATGATGAGCTGAAGGGATGAAAGGGTGACACCACTCACTGTCCAGTTTGTCATGGAAATAACGGGCGGGATGTGTTTCGGATAAGGACTGAGGGCAAGTGTGAAATTTTCAAGGAATATCCCCACCCCCAGGGCGGTGATGATGGCTGAAACACGCGGCGCCTGGCGCAGGGGTTTGTATGCAACCCGTTCGACGAAGACGCTCAGCAGTGATACGCCTGCCATGGAAATAAGGAGCGCTGGAATAAAGGGCAATTTCATAAATGTGACAGCGACAAAACAGAGAAACGCCCCCACCATGAAAAAATCGCCGTGGGCAAAATTGATCATCGTGAGGATGCCATACACCATCGTATACCCGAGGGCAATGAGGGCGTAAATACTGCCCAGTTGAAGGGCATTGAGTGCCTGTTGGAGCAGGTAAATCAAGCCCTGTCCCCAAGGTCCAAAAATGCTCCGAAGAGAGGACCCGGAGCCTCTACCTTCACAGTTGCCTTTTTCGATATGACTTTAAGGTTGAGCATTTGCAAACCAGATGAATTTGTCGCCCTTAATCTGAAGAATGACCGCGCTTTTAATAGGGTCTCCTGAGCCTTCCCGGAACTGCATCTTTCCGGTGACGCCTTCGTAGCCAGGGAGTCTTGCCAGTGCATTTCGAACGGCCTCACGGTCTATTTTCCCAGCATTTTCTAATGCCTGGCGAAGAAGACCGAAGGCGTCATAAGTTAACGCCGCCACGTCATCAGGCGTAGTCCCATAAATAGATGTGTAGGAATGAATAAATTTCCTCGCAACTGGTGACGCTGAGTCCGCGGAATAGTGTGTGCTGAAATAGTAACCTTCACAATCCTTGCCACAAAGCTTCATCAGTTCCTGACTTCCCCAGGAATCACTGCCTATGAAGGGAGCTTTGATACCGAGTCTATGTGCCTGTTGAACCTGTAGCGGAACATCGTTGTAATAATTAGGCAGAAATATCACGTCAGGAGCAGCATCTTTTATCTTGGTGAGTTGTGCTGAAAAATCCCTGTCATTCGTTGTATATGACTCAAAGGCAACAACTCTCCCACCGCCTTCCTCATAGGTCTTCTTAAAGTATTCCGCGATTCCCTTGTTATAGTCAGAAGAGACATCATAAAGCACAGCTGCCTTTTTTGCTTTCATGTTGTCCAAAGCAAATTTCGCCACAACTCTTCCCTGAAAGGGATCTATAAAGGCGGCCCTGAAGACATACTTCTTTGGCGCCCCGCTCTTCGCATCGAGAGTGGTTTTGGGGTTTGTTGACCACGGAGTGATCAGCGGAACTTTTGAACTTTCTGCAATCTCAGAAGCAGGAATGGCGTTGCTGCTCGAATTCGGGCCTATAATAGCTATGACATTTTTTTGAGTGATGAGTTTCTGGGTGGATGATGCTGCCTGGTCCGGCTTGTTTGCACTGTCTTCAGTGAAAAGCACCACTTTGTATTTCTTTCCCGCGATTTCAATGCCGCCTGCTTCGTTCATCTCCTTAACCGCCATTTCGGCAGCGTTCCTACATGAGGCGCCAACGGCAGGGATGTCTCCGGTTAACTCTGCTATCAAGCCAACATTGATGGTAGGTTCGCCCCCCTTGGCGCACCCCGAAATGGTCAATCCTACAAGCATAATGAAGCTTGCAGCATACAATATCCCCCTCATGTTATTACCTCCTCAATGGGCACGTGGCATTTTCTCACTAACGAATATCCATAAACCTACGGTAACTTAGTTGGCTCTTCACATGAGCAACGATCTTTGTCATCCATACGTTGATGAACGGAAGTTAACGGTTATTTTTTCTAAACATCTCTGCCAGGGCAGAAAAAATCCCATCCGCACTCAACTCGTCAAGAGTGCGGGGTATTTTATGCATCCAACTTGGATAAGCATCCAGTATGCCCGGCATATTTTGTTGGTTCAGTGTGCCTACCATATCGTCTAAACTGACAGAAACTAGTTTGCAAGGTGTTCTTGCAAGATATTCATATAGTGCGATACACAGCTCACTGGACATGTCAGGGCCCATTGCATGGTCCGATGAAGAATCACTTGGAATGATCCCCTGAGACTTTAGCGCATCAAGGATAAGAACTCTGTCCCGCGCCCTCTCATTGAGATGTTTCTGCAACGAGACATCATCCTCATAAATGCCCAGTCCTCTTTTCACCTCTATATCTCTTCCTTTCCAATAGCCGTGCAATGTGGGTAAATCATGGGTTGTTATTGCGCATAGAGCGGTTGTCGGATATCTGTCAGGCGTTGTAAAAGAAGGATCGGGATAGTTTCGCTCAAAATATAACAATCTGTAGGAGAGCATACCGAATCTGGACAGCTTTGAGCGGGCATCCCCTGTTATCGTCCCAAGATCTTCGGTAATGACCATCGTTTTGTTTCTGACGCTCTCGAGGGAGATAATCCTCAGAAGGTCTTCCGATGGGTACGTCACATACGCACCTTCCTTGGCAGCCATTCCGCGCGGTATCCAGAAGAGCCTGAACATGCCGAGTGCATGGTCTATCCTAAGGGCTCCGAAGTATTTCATATTCTTTCTTATGGTCTGGATGAAGAAGTCATAACCCGTTTCACGGATTTTCTCAGGGATCAAAGGCGGGAATCCCCAGTTTTGCCCCTCCGGATTAAAATCATCCGGAGGGGCACCTACCTCTATCCCGGCAGCGATGAGATTGTGATAATTCCATGCGTCGCTGCCATCGGCGATGGAGCCGAAAGCAAGGTCGTGATATAAGCCAACCGGCATTGAAAGACGACTGATCTGCTGAGCAACCTCTTTAAGCTGACAGTCGATAAGCCACTGAATATATTTATAAAAAAGTATCAAATCCTCATGGCCCTTTTTAAAGCTCTGTACGGCATCTGTCAGCGGACTCATATATTCTGGTGGCCATTCTAAGCAACAGCGTAATCTGTGTTCGTGTGATAGGTAATCACGCAGGGCCAAAAATAGCGAAAAAGACTCGAGCATCTCACCTTCTTCTGCCACGAAACGATCGAAGTCCGTCCTGCGAGGGGAATCGGACTTGTAATGTTTCTCGTAAAATAAGTCGAAGGCCTGTCTTAAAATCATCTCCTTCATGACGGCAATCTGATCATAATCGATAAGGTCCCGGTCCCTGAGGTCATTCAGGGAATGCTTAAACCCTTCCGATGCAAGAATGGACTGTGCCTTGCCCGACTCCATGACCTCCGGGATACCGCTGATGTCAAGGTAGATAAAGTTTCTATAAAGCCTGCTTATCGGTGAGTAGGGGCTGACGCCGTAAGGTCGGCAATTTGTTGTAGCATGCAATGGGTTGATTCCTACAAATCCGCCATCCAGTCCCGCTATCCATGTAACGGTTTGTTTGAGATCCGTGAGATCCCCAATGCCCCAGTTGCCGGATGAGCGAACAGAATAGAGATTGACAGACAGTCCCCATGTTTTTCCTGCAGCCAATTCAGGGGGCAAATAGGCCTTGTCAGGAGCAATGATGACTCTGGATTTACCGCTATGACTTCTCTTCTCGGCATCGTCAGCCGTATAACTGCACGCAACTTCCGCTGTGTAATAACCAATATCTCTGTTGCATCGGTCAGTGAGGTCCACCTTAATGTACCTTCTGCCATCGATCAATTGCTGGTCCGATATGGTGATCCCATCTCCTGAAAGTACAAATGCATGTTTTATACCTTGCTCATCTTCGATCGACCAAGCCACCGCAAGGTTTCTTTCTGCGCCTTCGGGTGCTGGTATATATATGGAAAGTTTGAGCGGCTGCTCATTTACCGAGATCACGGTGACTGGTTCTATGAATCTTTTCCAAGCACCCAGTTTGCGAAAGATAATCTCCTTACTCACGTCCTCGGGAGAATCGATATTGAGCTCCATTGACCTGAGGATGGCCTTTTTCGTCTCCAAAGACGTTACATGAAGGGTGCCGAAGATATCCCAATACTCAGGGATGATCCCACATGTGTCTGAAAGCTCGTTGATCAATGCCTCGTCAGTTTGCATAGTGAAGACTATTTACAAAAGTGTTGATTGAGGCAGGACGTCTTGCCTGCCCTGGCGCAGAACGGATAGTACACAATGTCATGAGATGAGATTGTCAGATAAAATATCGCCTGAGGATCTGTTACAACGGACACGTTCGCTGTCATCAGACCGGCAAACGATGAAAACTTCTCCCCCGAACAAAAAATCATGCTCCGCCCTCTTTGCAAGAGTTCTTGCGAAATTATTACTGCACTTATACTTTATCATAGTTTATACATTTATTTTAGAGCCGTTAGGCCATGTCGATGACATCCGCAACTAGTTGGCAATATTGTCTGATCTTTAACTTTTTAGAGTTAGTTATGTCATTGTTTTTTTATTCTTTTTGTGTTAACCTTTTGTGTTAACCTTTTGAAAAGTCTGTCACAAGGAGTGTTATCATGCGAAATAAAAAAACGAGCGAAGACATCCTGGACAGAATTTTTTTTATTACAGAGAGGATTGTCATATTTGACGGTCTTGATGACGTCTTCCAACATATAGTCAAGACCTCTGTGCAGTTGACACGGGCCGATGCTTCCACTATTAGGATCTTTAATGTGAAGACCGGTAAACTTGAATTGGTCAACAGCTATGTAACTCCTCAAGGCACGCTGACTCAACCGCCTATTAAGGTGGGAGAAGGAGTAACAGGACGTGTCGTTCTGGAGGGGAAGCCCTTTTTAGCTGCGGATATCACTGAGGCGTCGCATTTTGTCCGAAAAGAGATCGTGAGACTTGAGGGGGTCAAGGCAATAATGAGTCTGCCGTTACTCACAAGGGCAGGTGCCATCGGTTGTATCACGGTCTATAGGAAGACGAGGGAAGCCTTTACCGATCATGATCAGCTACTTCTCGGGATCTTTGCATCGCAGATAGTTGAGGCAATTGAAAAAACCCAGATGATCGGTGAACTTAAGAAACAGGCCATGTTTGACACGTTGACCTCTGTGTATAATAAGAGTGCCATCCTCAAAATACTCGATAAGGAGATCGGGTTAGCATTACGGCATGGATATGAAACAAGCGTTATATTCATAGATCTGGACAACTTCAAGCAATTTAATGACCAACATGGCCACCTCCTTGGAGACAAACTTCTCACTGACTTTGTCGGGATAATCAAGCAGCTGTGTAGAAAAACGGATATTGTGGGGCGATTCGGAGGGGAGGAATTTGTTGTGATTGTTCCTCATACAAACAAAGAGGGGGCTATGATTTTCGCGAAAAAGCTCTGCGACTTGACGAGGCGGTTCAACTTTACCGGTAGAAGAGGAGATGCACATATTACATGCAGTGCAGGTATAGCGTCCGCACCCGAGGATGGAAAAGATTCCAAAGAGATCTTAAAGAAAGCTGATGATGCGATGTATATCTGCAAAAAGGCAGGCAAAGATAGGGTGGCAGCATGGCACAAAAAGATGGAAAGATAAGAGCGATCAGAAGAGGAGTTAATATGGGGACAAAGAAATCAGAGTCACTCTTTAAAAGAGCCGTCAGGCTCATGCCGGGTGGCGTAAATAGTCCGGTGAGAGCTTTTAAAGCGGTTGGCGGTTCTCCGCTATTCATAAGACGGGCTAAGGGGCAAATGATTTATGATGTAGACGGGAATGAATATCTCGATTACGTTCTTTCGTGGGGGCCAATGATTTTGGGTCATGGGCATCCCGCGGTCGTCAAGGCCCTTAAGAAAGCCATTGAAAATGGAACAAGTTACGGGGCCCCGACGCCTTTGGAAATTGACCTTGCTCAGCTGATCATTGACGCATACCCCTCTATAGAAATGATACGGATGGTCAACTCCGGAACGGAGGCTACCATGAGCGCTATCAGGGTATCGCGGGGTTTCACAAAGCGGGATAAAGTCATAAAATTTGAGGGATGCTACCATGGACACGCTGATGGGCTCTTGGTCAAGGCGGGATCAGGCGCGACAACTTTCGGCATCCCTGATAGCCCAGGCGTACCGCTGTCTTACGCTGAAAATACGATAACTCTTCCCTTCAATAATGCCAAGATATTCAGCAAAGTAGTGATGAGGGAGTGGAAATCTATAGCCTGCGTTATCGTTGAACCAGTTGTAGGAAATATTGGATGCGTCCTGCCAAAACCTCGGTTTTTAGAAACTTTAAGAAAAGAGACAAGAAAATATGGTATCGTGCTGATCTTCGACGAGGTGATGACAGGCTTCAGGGTTGCTTATGGCGGTGCGCAGGCACATTTTGGCATAAAACCCGATATGACTTGCCTTGGGAAGGTTATCGGGGGAGGTCTGCCCGTCGGCGCTTACGGCGGCAGTAGGGATATTATGTCAATGGTAGCCCCCCAGGGGCCGGTGTATCAGGCGGGGACATTGTCAGGCAATCCCCTTGCGATGACGGCAGGAATCGAGACACTGAAAATACTCAAAAGAGAAGGCGCTTATGAAAAGCTTGAGAAAAGGATGCAACAGCTTGATGAGGGACTGAGAGATGCTGCGAAAAAGGCTGGGATAAAAACAAGGTTTTACAGGGCAGGAAGTATGTTTTGCACGTATTTTACTGATGAGGACGTCTTCGATTATAGTTCGGCGAAGCAATCTAATCTGGCGCAGTTTTCGCAATTTTTTGCTCACATGCTACATAGTGGAATTAACTTGGCGCCGTCACAGTTTGAAGCGGGGTTCATGTCACTTAGCCATACGAAAGCTAATATAGAGAAGACCATCAGAAGTGCTTATGAGGCCTTCACAGCCATCAAGTAAGGGCCTGAAAAATGCTTTGGGGTCTAACTTAGACATATAAAGCCTAATCACACGGCGCGTCCAAAGCTTCATCTGAACGATATGAGCCAATGACTCAAGAGGGAACCACTTCTTTCTGCCTATTACGGGTCGGCCTCTCGAGCGTTGATGAAATGTTAGAGTCTCTTGTATTTTGCTGATTTGATGAGTCAAGAGTTATTTGTCTGACAAAACATAATTTTACACTCAACAAGCAGGAATGATATTGTGGTATTTTATAAAGAGTATGAAGACGAATCAGAGAGGATCGAACTATACAGGCTCTTTGCACGTCTTTTTATAAAAGAGCCTGATGTTGAAACCCTATCTGCGCTCAAGGATATATTCTCGATGAAATTCACTGAAATGCCCAATGAGCTGGATCACGAATTTGCACATTTTTTTTCAGGCGTCAGCGGACACTTTCTCCCCTATGGATCCCTCTACAATTATCCTATGGGAGACAAACCGAGGCTTTGGGGAAAGACAACAGAGGAGGTGCAGGCATTTTACAGTTCGGCAGGACTCATGATTGATCAGCAGGTAGATCTGATTCCCGATCATCTTGCAGCAGAGCTGCTGTTCATGAGCTATCTGATAGAGGCCGCTCTCAAGGAGTACCAAAGGATTTTTTTCGAGGAGCACCTTCTCAAGTGGGTACCTCTGTACTGTGACGAACTGCAGAGGCGCGCCGAGACCACTTTTTATAGGGAAGTTGCAGATCTGCTAAAGGAACTTTTATTATCTGACTACGAGAAGCTCAAGGGTGATTGATTGCCAGAGAGAGAACCAGAAAAGCCTATTCTTAAACAAGTTTTTGAAGCGAGTTCAATCGGTATAAACCTAGTCATCTCAAGTTTTGCAGGGCTTGCAATAGGCTATGGGCTTGACCGATTGTTCGGGACAACTCCCTATCTGATGTTCATATTTTTTTTCCTTGGCACAATCTCCGGTTTTAGAGAATTGCTGAGGGCAGCAAGGAAACAGGATCGAAAAAATGAAACTGATGATCAAAAGAATAAGTAGGCAATACTTAATAATCATCATCCCGCTCTCCGTCACCGCCTTTTTCCTGACCCGGTATAATTGGCGTTTTTCTTTCAGCTTGCTGCTCGGCGGAGGCATTAGTCTGGTTAGCTTCAGGACAATAATTTGGGCGGTGGAGAAGTTTATGGGGCAGGAAATGGCGCAGCCAATTATAATGGGTCTCAGTATATTTAAGGTCCTTCTGATATTTTCTCTCTTGGTAGTGTTGGCAATTTTTAACCTCATTAACGTAGTCGGCGTTTTCATCGGCTTCACATTAGTCCTTGCCATTGTTACAAGAGAGTATTTCCTGTACGCAAAGAGGGAGCATTGAATGCTCAACTATCTGATAATCGTGGCGATATTGCTCGTTCTGATGGCTTTGAAACTTACAAAATTCATTGCGCTAGCAGTCATCCTCACACTCATTATTCTTTTGATCTTAAGAAATGCCTCAAAAGCAGCGGGTTCCTCGCGGCAATTCGACAAAAAAAGGCGCAAGAAGTAGCCAACCTTGATGACTGCAAACATCGGCTGTATTATTCTTGGTACTTCGGATGCTCCCGTCTCCATTCAGAAGGAGTTTGTTTGAGGCCGTCTTCTCCCCAGACTCCTCTCTTATGTAACTGGGCCATTCTCTGGGCAGTGGCAAGTGGTTCTAAATGCTTGATATTAGGGGGAAGCGCATGGAGAAATACGAAACCATCCTCAAGCATCATCTCATTTATCAGCCGTCCATTTTTGCTCCAAAGGTAGGCAAGGAGCCTGCCGTGGCGGTCTCTTTGCTCAATGTCTTACACGACATTTACTACCCAGCCACTATCGTTGATGAGCTTTTTCAAGTGTTTCTTGCTGAGTCTTCCCCAGGGTTCCTGTTTCAGTGCAGGAGCATCAATCCCGATTAGCCTCACTTGTTCAATTTTAAGGGGTATGCCAATGAAGCTGCAGACTTTTATTCTCACCATATCACCATCAATTACTTCTGTAATGAGAAATGGTTTCCCTGGTCCGGCATAAGCAGTGGATATGGTGAATGAGAGGAAGGTGAGAACCTATATAATTTTAGTATAATAAAAGTGCTTCATGAAAAATTGTGGCATATCAGATATTGGGCACGGGTCTCATCGCGGTATGCAGCAAAGCAGTTTGCTTTTATCGCAGGCAAGGCTTGAGTAGCAGGGTAGGCAATTGATGAAAAATATTGTGCTTATCGGTTTCATGGGCACCGGGAAGACGGCAGTTGGGAGAATCTTATCCAAGAAATTAGGATACGCGCTGGTTGATAGTGATAGCTTGATTGAAAAGGAACAGAAGATGACCATAGCGGAGATTTTCGAGCATTGTGGTGAGCGCGCGTTCAGAGATATGGAAAGTGCCAGTATAAAAAGACTTGCTGAAAAAGAGAGGTTAGTATTAGCAACTGGAGGGGGCGTGCCCTTGAGAGAAGAAAACATGACTCATCTCAGGAGGAAGGGGGTTATTGTATGTCTCACAGCGTCTCCCGATACCATCTTGCGGAGGACAGTTAGCCACAATCACAGACCCCTTCTTCGCGTAAAGGATCCCCTTAAAGAGATAAAGGACCTCATCGAAACGAGAAAGACCTACTATGAAAGGGCGGATCTAATAATTAACACAGAAGGCAAGACTCCTCTGGAAGTGGCAGATGAGATTATAGAGGCGGTTGGGGGAAGTAACGGTCACCGGGGTGAGGGGTAGATGCTTATTGCTTTCCGTTTATCGTTAAAGACACAGAGAGACCAGTAGAGCGGCATCATTAGGTTACTGTGCATTCACTATCATGTGGAGTCTTAGAGCTGACATCTGAGTAAAGGGAGGGGAAGCATTCCTGAGCAGATTGTCTGAACGAGATTTTCACGAAAGGGATCGAAGTCAACTACCCTGCCCTAAAGGGCGGAGCTTGTGAGAGCTCAGTTGACCAGGCTCAGTGAGGTTAGTATTAACCACTACGTTACCGGCGAATAGATAGGCACCTCGGGATGCTCGCCAGTCCCAGGCTCTGCGGCGGACCGTTAAACAGGTGTAAGGGTAAAGCCAGTGCTGTCCGCACACAAACCGCCGGATAACATTGCCAAGGCACACATTACCCGCGCAAGCGGAGATTAAAGGAGTAGTTCGATGACTCAACAACGTGTCTTAGTTGTAAGCACCACAAGACAACAGCTCATGCCATGCACCCCTGCAAGGGCACGTTTGCTGTTGAAAGACAGGAAGGCTGCCGTACTCAGGATGTATCCTTTCACGATCATCCTGAAGGAACGGGCCGAAGGTGATGTGCAGCCAGTTGAATTTAAGGCTGACCCTGGCAGTAAAACGACAGGCATTGTCATCGTCGCCGATTACGTAAAACGCGGCAAGACAGTCGTTTTTGCCGCAGAGCTCCAACACAGGGGACAGACCATTAAAGATGCGTTGGGTTCAAGACGTGCTATACGCAGGAGCAGGCGTAATCGCAATGCGAGATACCGCCCGGCACGCTTTAACAACCGCACAAGACCTCACGGATGGCTGCCACCGTCTCTTATGTCCCGCGTTCACAATGTGGCAACCTGGGCCAGAAGACTCCAGCGGTTGGTGCCCTTGTCCCAAGTCGCTGTGGAAACAGTCCGCTTCGACACACAGCTCATGAGCAATCCGGAAATTTCAGGCATCGAGTACCAGCAAGGAATCCTGGCCGGATACGAAATACGTGAATATCTCCTTGAGAAGTGGGGCCGTGAGTGCGCTTACTGCAGAAAGAAGGGTGTGCCTCTGGAAATCGAGCACATCGTCCCACGCACCCGCGGCGGCAGTAACCGCATATCGAACCTTACGCTATCCTGCAAGCCCTGCAATGTCAACAAGGGCACTCTAACTGCCACTGAGTTCGGACACCCTGAATTGCAGGCACAGGCACAGGAGCCCCTCAAAGACGCCGCGGCCGTCAATGCCACCCGCTACGCTACCGGAAATGCTCTCAAGACACTGGGATTGCCTGTGTCATTCTGCACGGGCGGCAGGACCAAATTCAACCGTACGCAACAAGGCTACCCAAAGGCCCACTGGATAGACGCCGCTTGTGCGGCTGAATCGGGGACTCAAGTGCGACTTGACCCGACCATGCTGGTGCTATTGATCAAATCCTCCGGCCACGGTTCCAGACAAATGTGCAGGGTTGACAGGTACGGCTTCCCGCGCACAGCCCCCAAGGGCGACCGTGTGGTGAAGGGCTTCCGATCAGGGGATATCGTGAAAGCTACAGTCCCCGCCGGCGTCAGACAAGGCAGTTATACTGGCAGGGTCGCTGTGAGAAGCAGGGGTTGGTTCAATATTGCAACCGGCGCCGGTGTCATCACTGATATCAGCTACAAACATTGCTCTGTGCTTCACAGAGCGGATGGATTTAACTACAAACAAGACATGGCGCTC
>JBKQMP010000217.1:0-3890 GCA_052146665.1 Dissulfurispiraceae bacterium | reverse complement strand
TCGAGAAAGGACATTCTTCCCCCTGAGCAGGTAAAGAAAATAGGGTGCTCCGATTATCGCTGTTATCACACCGGCAGGCAACTCCATCGGCGGCATGACCGTTCGGCTGATCAAGTCCGCGATACAGAGAAGTGCCCCGCCGCTCAAAGCAGCCGCAGGGATGAGCAGCCTGCTGTCGGAGCCGAGAAAGAACCTCACGATATGAGGAACGAGCAGTCCGATAAATCCTATCATGCCGCCAAGAGAGACGGACGCGGCAGTCATTAGGGCAACCGACACGAAGAGCAGAACCCTCTCACGGTGCGGCGCAAAGCCGAGGCTGTGTGCAAATTCATCGCCAAGGATCAGCGCATTCAACGCTTTTGCGCGCATCGTTGCGACCAGGATCCCTGTTGCGACAAAGAAACAGCCGTAAGGTATCTTCGACCAATCCGACATTGAGAGATCTCCGAAGATCCAGAGCATTGCCTTTCTCAAACCATCATCGCTGGAAAGACTCATAAGAAGCATGAGAAGCGCGGAAAAAAGAAAACTGAGACCAACCCCGGCAAGGAGGAGCCTTTCTGGCCAAAGCCCTCCTTTTTTCCAGGCCATTATTCCGACTATGCTGCCGGTAATAATCGCGCCAGCAAAGGAAAGTGCAGGCACAGTAAAAGTGCCGAGGAAAGAGAATCCCCCAAGAATACCGACTGCGGCTGCCAAAGCCGCGCCGCTCGAGATACCAAGGATATATGGATCCGCCAGTGGATTCCTGAGCATACCCTGGAGAACTGCGCCGGATGCACCGAGTGCCATGCCCATTAGCACTGCAACAATGCTCCTCGGTACACGGATGTAAAAAAGAATCTCCTTCGAGGTCTCATCCAGGGCAAATGGGTTTATGACGTGCGGGCCGGCGACAACTGAGAAACAGAAGATCATCACAGCAACTACTATAATAATTGTCATCCTTGCCTTCATCGTGCCTCCATATATCGTGCGAGCTCCTCGATTCCGGTTACCGTTCTTGGGCCAAGCCTGTAAAGGTAATCGCCGACGTAATAAACCCTTTTATTTTTCACCGCCGGGACCTTTTTTAACCTGTCAAGAAGACCGTGAGAGACTTTTTCCATCATCCCGGTCCCCTTGCCGATAAATATGATATCCGGAGATCTTCTGATGATTTCTTCTATAGAAAACTTTGGGTAAGCTATCCTTGTTTCATCTGCGATGTTTTGTCCGCCAAGGATAGCTATCGCATCATCCGCTATACTGCCGGGACCGGCAACGATCAGTGGTTCAGGCCAAACAATAAACAGGATCTTTTGCTTTTTTGTAGCGTCTCCTTTGACACTTATCGCTCTGATGCCTGCCCCGATGTGCTCCGCCAGTGACTCTGCTCGTTCCCTTTGCCCAAGGGCTACTCCAAGGTCCCTGATACCTTGGGGCAGTTCAGAAATCCGCTTTGCCCTGAACACATAAGTTCTTATCTTGAGGGAGCGGAGCTTCTCTTCGAATTCTTTCCGGTTACCGTCAAGCGCCATGACGACTATATCGGGTTTCAGAGAGATCACCGCCTCTATCGAGGGGTTCGACATGCTACCGACCATCGGCTTCTTTTTTGCCTCTGCTGGATAATCAGAGAAACTGGAGACCCCCACTATATTGTCGCCCAACCCTAGGGCGAAGAGTGCCTCGGTCATGCTTGGTGCGAGCGCAATGATTCGTTTTGGACTTTCGGCGGCAACATTTGTCCACAGAAACGAGTGAAGACTAAAAAACAAAACAAATAAAACACTATATTTCTTCACCTGTCTCCTCCCAATTAAATCCCTTTTAAAAGCTTCCGCACATTGAGCGTAATAATAAATCATATTCCGATACTGTCGAAGTAGTGGAATCGATATATACGCACATATCATTTCTACGCAGTTTTCCGGAACAAAGTATTGTTTATTATTTCGAGGACGTAATCGTAACCCTCTTCAGTATGGGGTATGCTGCATCCTGAACAGTCCTTAATATCGTTTCTCATTACAAAGTCGCCGGAGCAGTCCAGCAAATAAAGCGGACACCAGCAAAAGAGACATGATTTCCAATGTTCAAGGGTGTGGCAAGGGTAAAAAACGCAGTCGCTGTGAATGAAATATTTGTAATTCATGTAATTCCTCTCTCGGGGTTAATCGTTCTAATTCCTCATAAGTAGCGACCCGTATTAGAAATTCCTCATTTAATCACTTACCTTCTTTTTTGAATCCGTTCTGTTTGCCCAGCGCCTCAATTACGGCCTCATAAACCGCCTTGCCGATCAGCTCGCCAAGCCGACTATGTCCACCGGTGTATGTTGCCTTCGGACCTGTAGTTCCCGAAACGACAATGACGCTGTCTGTACCGGTTCCAGTTGCCTGGACTGCTTTAGTGTAGCTGCTGGGAACCTTCAAATCCTCAAAGGCGGCCGTCTTGGCCTCGGTTGCGGTAACGATCGCCCGCGCCATAGCGCCATCGGTAAGACGCGCATTGGTCAAGATCATGATGTTCACCGTGCCGTGCGGCTCCACTCCCTCAATATTCTTGCCCTCGTCAACACCGGTTCTGATGGCATTCGTTTTCGCTCCCGCAGTAACCAGTGCAGTGACAACAAACGGCTTATACTCTTTTGTGACGACGGCAAGGTTATCCATATCAGCAGCTGTCGCCATCTGCGCTAGGTCTGTGCTTTTCAGTCCGAGATCCTTTGCGATCTTTTCCTGAACCTGCATGACATACTCCTTTCCGCTACAACTGTCTGTCGTCGTGCACTCTTTACTTAGCTTCTCCCATAACAACGGATGGGCGGCGTGATTCATGGCTGCCATTGCGTCAACAAAGCCATCTGTGGTGGAAAGAGTTCGACGCTGTTCGGGGAAGCGGACAATCAGCGTCTTTTCCCACAAGCCGTCTCGCTCAGACTTGATGACTGATGCCGTTGCATTGAGTTCGCGAGGCAGTGGAATATCTCCAGCCAGCACCAGCGCGGGGATCAACAAAAGGGTCATTATCGATAAAATCAGCTTCTTCATGTGATACCTCCTTATATTCCACATGCCGTTCAGTGCCGCTATTTTATGCCACTTAAAGGCATCGTAAGATTAGTCCACTAGAGTTCCGGAGCTGCATAATAGGCAAACCAACTGACATAAAAAAAATGGAAGGTGCGCGGCAATAGTGAAGTAGCATGGTGCAACTTTTTCATTTTCTGCTTCTCCTGAAAATAAAAAAATCCCCAAGGCAAAATGCCCTGAGGATTACACCCTGATTTACTTTATCCTCTTTCCTTCCAGCCACGGCAAGGAGGGGTAATAAGAGCATGTTGAATGGGAAACGGGTGTATTCTTTAGGAGTGCCTGAATAATCTTCCCGTCACCAGCAACATACAACTTCGTATCGCAGGCAGGTCTTCTGGCTACCGGATCTTCCTACTCGCCAGCCTTCCCAGAGTTTTCCTCCAGTGGCTGAATTGGCTTTCGTCCCCGATTACAGCGGCGGGCCCGCTCCCGAATCGGCGTTATCGCCCCACGGGATTCCCTATTAATCCTTACGGTACCTGAGATTGTCTTTTATAATACTTAGGTAGACCTTTTGTCAACTTGGTGTAATCGAGTATCATCGAGTTGTGGTGTCTGTTAAATTGGGCTTTAAGTTACAGTTATATCGCGTAGGAATATGTTCTAAACGGTATTCATTACATCATCCATGATCTGATGAATCCTAATTATTAAAAGCACATATTCTGTAATGCTTATAGTCTCAAAGCTTAAGACGTTAGGCAAAAAAGTTTGTGACAGATTCCGCTTCGTGACTATCTCTAGTTGGAGTTGGAGTAAACGGCCCGCTAGAGTCGCTTGCACTGCTGACTTCTTGGTGCACTCCTT
>JBKQMP010000216.1:0-4681 GCA_052146665.1 Dissulfurispiraceae bacterium | reverse complement strand
CATGATGTTAAATTCGATCCCTGGTATCCTGCCATTTAATTTTGCGACCGCTTGAATGCCCAAATCGATCCCCAATCTCTTTGCCACTGTCCCATGATAAATCAGTTTAAATGCCTTGTTAGCACTTGCGTTGTCTACAATCCTATCCTTGTAGTCAAATATGTTGGGATCCGGCACATTGATCGAAATAGTGATTTTTCTTGCCGGGACCCCTCTCTTCACTAGTGCTTCCTTTTGCATGTCATTTACACAAATGACATGATGCGCAAGAGAACAGCTGATGGACTCTTCAAAACGCAGAAATCTGAGTAACGTGCGGAAAGATGATCCTTCAAACTTGGCCGAATATGTCTCGATCATAGTGTCATGAACATCCAAGATTATTTTCTTTCCGAACAAGAACGGGATGATTCCAGAAAATACAAGAAAATTCGGCATGTTATGTACATGAATCACACTGAGAGCGTTGTTCATCAGCAGTCTGTTACAGTAAAAAGAAGCCGCTAGCATGAACTTGATATAGGAGAGCAAGTATTTAATGCTACTTTTCCCTCTGTACTTTGGGATATTCAGTTCCTGAACCTTCACTCCTTTATTAATGTAAGTCTTAGGCAAACCTGATTCTTTCAGAGCAAGCACTAAGACCTTATAGTCAGGAAGCGATGCGAGGGTCTCAGCTTCACGTCGGACTCGGGCATCCGTCAAATAGTTCGAATACACAATCATGCAGATATTCTTTTTCATCTCTGAGTGTGAGATAAGTCAGAAAGTACCGTTTTAGAAAGTAAATTCAAATTGAGACCCACCGGACCATGGAATGTCTACAAAAGATCGCTTACTAAGGTCAGTATCATTTTGAAGAGAATCCCCTTGTGGAATGTGGATTCTAAGTCTGATATGGGGAGAGACAGCTCCATTATCTGAAGTGAGTTTCAATCGTACTTTACCCGGAGTAAATTGGACATCTTCAAAATGAATTGACCTCCTCATCTTGAACCAATGGACGGCATGCTTTGCTGTAGCAAACCATGCTTTCTCAGCCTTCAGTACTTTCAACAATTCCAGATAGAAGGCATCCCAGTTCCTTTCGGGACTGAGGCTTCTCGTATGCCAGTTGATGGTGAACACGCCTCCATAACTTTTCACTTGATTAATGAGCTCTTTGCACAACTGCAGGGCCTTGTATTCCGACAACCCCATTCTTTGACGATAGAACATGGCGGTGTCCATTACATTCAAGGGCAGCTCAAAAAAGCGTGAGGATTGAGGTAAGCGGAACACTTGAGTAGTGCCGGAGCGAAACCCGACCGCCTCATTGTAGCCAAGAGTGGAATCATAATAAAATGCGGCCTCCTCCAAAGCCTTCGCGGAGTGTTCGTTGAAATAGAGCCAATGCATCCTAACCCCAACGTTTGTTTCACCAGTCATCCTTTGAACAACCTGCAGTTCTTCACGTCCTCTTTGAACATTATGCCAGGCGTCTATCCCATGCAGTCCTATTTCGTGCCCGCTTTTAATTAAGGCGTTTATCGCTTCTTTATAGTCGTTAATGTCATATCGGGCAGCCCTATGTTTATGGGACTTGCTTGCTCCAGGCTCACCCGGTTCCCCTTTAAAGGGGATAAAAAAAAAGGTGGAGCGTACCTCGCTTTCAATCTCCTGATAACGGTCAAGATCAAACCAGAAGTCGCGGAAAAGCCCCAAATAGACGCCGGGCAGGCATAGGAGCGCTTTCCAATTCTTAAAAAACCGAGACCATGGAATCCTCCCTCGGAAGTCGAGAAGCGTGCAAGGGAATAGGGCGCGGACCACAAATCCGATCACAGATCGGTCAAACTTATGATCCTTGATGCCCATGAAGTCCACATCATGCGTCAAGCAGGTAATGAAATTGTATCCATCCGGCAGTGGAGGAATTTCGAGTAATGGCATCCCTGCTTCCAGGATCCAATTGCGCAGCATAGAAATGTGCATCTCAACAGTGGGTAAATGGGCGTGCTCAACACTTTGCCCTTGGGACAAAAGATAAGCAATTTCATCAAAGAGATCATATCCAATGCGCAGAATCCTTTGATCTGTCGAGATTGATTTGATGCCCGCCACTCCCGATCCATCCTTAATGTGTATCAGAGCTGATTTTGGGGATCGGAATACCGCAATTTTTTGGTATACTGGAAATTCGAGGTCATTGCACTGCAACATCGTGCTCCCCTCGTGCAAATCGACACCCGTCCCCTCATGAAGGTCAAAAGGCGTGCTCTCAGCACTAAAGATGAATACCAGCCTTGCAGCGGGCACAGCAGCTGTATTGTCCGTAACAATGATAATGTCATAGTCTTTTTCTTTATCGTAGTATCCCCACGGAACCTTGAATAACTCGAAAAATTCTTCTATAGCCCGCTTTTGCCAGTCCCTTGAAATGATCCCTATAGTCGGATTAACTGGAGCGCGCTCCATCAAAGTTGAGACCTTTGCTTTGCCAATTGTTGCCGCGTCGTTAAGCATCGATCTCATCACGTTTCAATCCTGCCTTATGCCGTATAAAACCACTTGAACCCTGCATCTGGTTATTCGTGACTGCCAGAGCCATAATTCTTCGACCAAAAACGAGCTATGTCTCTGGGCAGGGCATGCCAGTATTGACCTTCATATCTTGTTTTTATCTGCTCAAGGAATTCCTTATAGTAAGCTGCGGGGTACTCGTCGATTCCCAAATTTTTTCCGCTGAAATTCATATCGTCAGGATGGGTTATAACCAAGGCCATGCCGCCATTTTTTGCTATCCAGTCGAGCTTCTGCATCCAGATGTCGATATTTTTCTGGCGCATGAGTACGAACAGGGTGAAATCCTGAGGCAGCGTATAGGGCAATTCAACATAACCCCCATAATCTGAGTTCGTGCCCATAAATAAGGGGAAAATTGTTCTCATGCCATCAGGCTGAGGTTCAAAAGGATCCGTGTCGAATGAAGAGGCATCGTATTCGATTTGCAAATCGTGGATCCACTCCAGATTCCGGTACATCGATGGGGAACGGAAGCCCGCCACGCCCCACTCTTTAAGGTACCGATTAATTCGAAGGGCTTGCCTTTCAAAACTTTTCTTGGATTTGTACAGCTTTCCATCGTGGCTTAATCCATGCACACTAACTTCAAATCCTCTGTCATGCAGGCAATGACGCATCTGCGGGACAAGATCGTATTCCTCCGCAACAAAACCAAAGGAAGACCTAAACCCCATGTCCTCTTCCAACCTCATCAGCTCATAACATTTGTCCCGGCCTTTGGCTGACTCAACATCATGGGTCAAAATAAGAGCGAATTGCTTCTGTGCAGGCCATCCTGACCACCTTTCAGGGGGCCTTTTTGCGGATTCATCTATAGGCCAGACGTCTTTGCATCGTGTGAGCTTTTGATTAACAAAGCATCTTCGCGCAATGATCTGGAGTCTCCTTGGAACAAAAGGTTTTATAGAATAGTAAATGTTATTCCGCAACATGTCTCATCCCATGTGCTTGTAAAGAAGCGAACCAGTTATCCTTAACAAAGGCATCGGCATCGTCGTAAATACCTTATTATGAAACCCTCTGATCTGAGGCAAGTCCTTTATATACGACTCTTTTATCAAGTCATATTTGTAGTAGTTCACAATGTGTTCCTCAGCGCCCCATCCTGCTTTAAACTGTCGAAGCCCTTTATTTTCTGGTTCCGTCCTGCCAAAGCAGAGAGTGGTATATCCCTTTTGGCTGTACCACTTTATCGCCTCCCACATGATTAGGTTGTTCGCCCTGATGTGCTGATACCTCTTATCTGAAGCTCCGTATTTAAAGAGTGCTTTGTTGCCAAAATTAAAATAAACCGCTCCCGCCACAGTCTTCCCTTCATGCAAGGCCAGAGCCACAAATCCGTGACCTTTTAAGATGATGTATTCATATATCCTTCTGAAGAATGAGGAGGGTTGCGGTGGAAGGCCATGCATTTTTCTTGTCAAACAGTTTAGCCGATAAAATTCTGATACTGATTCAGGTGAACTGTGGAGTCTGACAGAGACGCCTTCTTTCTCCGCCTTCCTTATGTTCCTCTTTGTGCTGTCCCTCAGATTTGAAAATAATGCATCCTGCCCCTTCAGGAGCTTCAGAACGTGACCATAGTAAAAAGAGGATGGAGGAGTTACCCGAGAGACTTCCTTCCCACTTCTTATCTCGATAGATTTCCAGCCGGATTGCTTGCCGTGTTTGATTAGCTCGCTCATCATCTCCTGAAAATAATGTCCTTCTGAAAAAATAGGTTCACAATAATCAGTAAACGGAAGAGACACTCCCCTCTTTCCTCTGATAATGCTTCTTATCTCCATAACAGCGATCAATGCTGCCAATCTGTTGTCATTCATCGTCGTGAAATAGCATGGCGTATAGCCATAAGATTCAGAAAGCACCTTGGCCCAGCAGGACGAATGAAAAAAAGAGTGTTCCGGATTGGCAACGAGCAGGACATCCCACTTGGGATAACCGACGGGATTTATTATGGTGAACATAAATTAAGGTTGGCGATGGAAGATCTGGGGCACAGGTGATAGAGCCAGTTGATCTAGCCGTCCGACTCACACCTGTCTTTCCGAAGCTCTATAAGAGGAAAGCAGTCATTCATGATCTGATCTCTCTACGGACTTTTGCCGGATTGCCT
>JBKQMP010000215.1:0-11870 GCA_052146665.1 Dissulfurispiraceae bacterium | reverse complement strand
ACTGCATATAGTTTGCGTATTGCGGTATTGCGATTGCGGCCAGTACGGCGATGATCGCAATGACGATCAAAAGCTCAATCAGCGTGAAGCCCTTCTCTTTTTTTCTGTTGTGAATTATCTTTAACATGTCCTACCTCCCAAATGTGCTTCTTCTATTGTTCTGCTGTCTCCGCCAAAGGCGGAAGCAAACCCGTGAGCCTTAAAACTTCCTGTTTCTCACCCCCCCCTCAAATTCCTTCAAATAATTATGAGGTTATGGTTGCATTTTTTATGCCCGACTTTATGGGACAGCTGTTGGCTTATTTATCAATATGATTCAGACTGCCGCATAAGAGGTTATGAGCAATTTCTGGCACCTTTTCGAGTCTATTGACAATTTTTGTCAATAGCGATACACTTAAGGCAATGTTCTTATCACCTTTTATAAGCTATTACAAGGTTGGCAGGGCAATCTTTGCGTCTGCTCTGATTATTTCTTTGCAGATCGTCGCGGCGCCCGCACGACCAGACCTGACATTTCTTATGGCAGTCATCTATGCCGTTGTTGTGCTGCTCAGATTCTTGTTTGCCTCCAACCGGCTCTATTTTCTTGATTTCTTTTTCGACATCTTCTTCATATCGTCGATGGTCTATCTCAGCTTTGGAACTTACTCATATCTGAGTCTTCTGTACTTGTTCCCAATCTTTTTTTCCTCTATACTGATAAAATCAAAAAAAATGTATCTGTTCCCTGTAGTCTCGTTACTGCTCTACGGAGGGGTATTTTTTGTGACCAGGACTATCGGCGAAAAAGTAAATATCCTCAATATCTCATTGCATTTCCTTGCCTTTTCCCTTATCGCATTTGCCGGCAACAATCTGAGGGAAAAGATGGAGCAACAGGATGCCTACATTAAACTTCTCGAGGAGGAAAGGGCAAAGATGCAGGGATACGAGAGGCTTTACCGGGTGAGTGCTGATCTGGCCCATGAGTTGCGGAATCCCCTCGCGTCAATCTCCGGCTCAGTCCAGTTCTTAAAGGAAGGCACGGTTGATAAGGAGATCATCGACATGCTGAGTGAAGAGACAAAGAAGCTCACCGGTCTCGTTGATGACTTCCTTTTTTTCTCACGTCCAAACGATGCGCCAAAAGAAGACATTAACCTTACGGAGGTGCTCAAGACCCTCATATTGTTTTTTACCACCGAGAAAAAGATAGATTTTATAACGAAAGAATCCAAGGCCATGGTTACTGCAAACCGGGCCTTTGTTGAGATGGCCCTCAATAACATAATAAAAAACGCCATCGAAGCGGCAACATTATACGTGAGGGTTTCCCTGACAAAGAAAAACCATGATATCGTCATTGAGGTGGAGGACGACGGAAAGGGTGTTGACGAAGATATAAGGGACAAGATTTTTGAGCCTTTCTATACTACGAAGACGCAGGGAACCGGATTGGGGCTTGCTATTGCTTATAGAGTTATCGCCAGCTTCGGTGGAACTCTCATCGTAGATGACTCCCCGCTCGGCGGAGCAAGATTCGTTATTATATTGCCTTCAAGACTTGCCTAAAGGAGACTGCTGAATGAATGCACTAGTCGTTGACGATGAGCCTAATATTAGGAGAGTCCTGAATCGTGTCCTTCGGGAGGCCAACTGCAAGATATATGAGGCTTCTTCAGTCGCTGCTGCAAAGGACTTAATTGTTCAACACCCATTTGAAATCTCCATAGTTGATATCCGTCTTCCAGACGGTTCGGGTACCGAGATACTTAGATTCATAAGGGAACTCTATCCAGACACTGTCGTGTTGATAATTACGGCTTTTGCCTCAACAGAGACCGCGGTGGCAGCCATGAAATTAGGAGCCTACGATTATATTACGAAACCGTTTAACTTGGACGAGATACGAATTATCCTCAAAAATGTGAGAGAAACAATTAGCCTGAAAAAGAGAGTGAACGAGCTTCAGCAATATGCGGATGAATACCAGCTCATTGTAGGAAAATCGGATGTGATGAAAAAGGTTTTCAATTCTATTGAAAGAATAGCCCCCTTTGAAACCAATGTCCTGATCCTGGGAGCAACAGGGACTGGCAAAGAACTTGTGGCAAAGGCAATACATTCTAAAAGCAGGCGCGCTAAGAAACCTTTTTTGGCAATAAACTGTGCAAGTCTTCCGGCGGAACTTCTGGAAAGTGAGCTTTTTGGCTATACGAAAGGCGCCTTTACGGGCGCATATGCGTCGAAGCAGGGACTAATAGAAGAAGCAAATGGTGGCACACTTTTCCTCGATGAAATCGGTGAAATGCCCCTCTCTCTGCAGGCTAAACTGTTACGTTTTCTAGAGGACAAGAAAATACGACCTATCGGTAGCCCAAGTGAAGTGGAGGTTGACGTACGAATAGTTTCAGCAACTAACAAAACCTTGAGCGACCTTTCAGAGAAAGCCGAGTTCAGAGACGATCTGTATTATAGACTCTCCACATTTATCATACCCCTGCCCTCTCTCAGCGAAAGACGTGAAGACCTCCCGCTCTTGATAGATCATTTTATTAAGCTTACATCAAGAAAGTTCCAGAAAGAGATCACAAAGATCGATCCCTCTTTAATCGATTATATAATGCACCATGAACTCAAAGGGAATGTCAGAGAACTGAAAAACATCATTGAACGTGAAATTATTCTTTCTGATGGCGGGTGTCTCAAATGTACGCAAGCAGACACAGACGTGTCTCAATCCAACACTTTTCCTCAACTCGCCGGCACGGGTCTTAACCTCAATGAATACCTTTCTAGCATTGAAAAGACACTTCTTTATAACGCATTGCAAGAGGCCAATGGCGTCAAGACAAAGGCAGCACAGCTCCTCGGCTTGTCCTTCAGGGAGTTCAGATACAGGCTCTCAAAATACAAGGACTCAGAGGATGTCGCACAACATCCTTCATCAACGGAAAACCAGGGATGATCATCTCTAGCCTGTCTTATTTCCCAATCACTTGACCCAGTTTGAATATGGGGAGATATAACGAGACGACGATAAAGCCAATGACCACTCCGAGAAATATCATCAGTGCAGGCTCCAGCGCAGTGGTGAGGTTGGTCACTGCGTAATCGACCTCATCATCGTAGAAATCGGCTATCTTGCCCAGCATGGCGTCAAGCGAGCCTGTTGATTCACCAACACTGATCATCTGTACTACCATGGAAGGAAAGAGAGGTGACTGAGAGAGCGGCTCCGCAATTGTTTTGCCGGAAGTTACCTCTCGCTTAACGTAGAGGACGGCAGCCTCAACCACCTTGTTGCCTGCAGTTTTTGCACAGATATCAAGGGCATCCAAAATGGGAACACCACTGCCTATTAGTGTGCCCAGTGTCCTTGAGAAGCGGGCAATGGCAATTTTTTTCAACAGATCCCCAATAATGTAGACCGTCAACAGTAACCTGTCTATCATCTTCCTTCCGACAGTCGTCTTTCGATATTGCCGCACCGCAATTGTGATAATTGTGACCCCAACAACTATTAGTATACCTCCCAGGCCCGCAACGAAATTGCTCATTCCAACCACAATCCTTGTAGGCAGGGGGAGGGCAACACCCACATCGGAAAATACCTTTGCAAAAACAGGGATAACAAAGATCATTATTATTGCAACTACAAGGACAGCCACTGATATGACGATCCCTGGGTATATCATTGCCCCCTTCACCTTTTTTTTGAGTTTCATCGCCTTCTCAATATAAGCCGCAAGTCGTGTCAACACATCATCCAAGACACCACCGCTTTCGCCGGCAGCCACCATGTTTACATACAGATCATTGTATACACCGGGATGTCGTTTCATTGCATCAGCAAGGGTGGAACCTGTCTCGATATCACTCCTCAGCTGTGCGACTACTTTACGGAAAGTTCTGTTTTCCAGCTGTTTTGCCAGTATGTCGAGTCCCTGAACGATAGGTATGCCCGCCTTAAACAGAGTCGCAAACTGACGTGTAAAGATAACCAAGTCTTTCTCTGTTATCTTTTTCTTACTTGGACCAAAGAATTTCGAAGTTGCCTGCTTTTTTTCATTGACGGCAGTTGGGACAATGCCCTGTCGCCTCAGGAGAGAGATTACTTCGTCCTTGGAACTGGCGGTCATCTCGCCATTTTGGACACCACCCTTAAGACTATTTCCCACCCACTTAAACGCTGGAGACATTTTTAACCCTCATAGTAAATTATTTTTCTAAATGTTTCTTTCACTTTTCAGGAGCGCGAGCATCTCCTGTCTCGTGATGTGTTTCGTCCTGAATATGCCCCTTACCGCTGAAGTGACTGTCTGAGAGCCGGGCTTTTTTATTCCTCTCATGCTCAGGCATAAATGTTCTGCATCAATAATAACCATGCATCCTTTCGGATGCAACTTGTCCATGATCATATCCGCAAGTTGCGTCGTCAGGCGTTCCTGAACTTGAGGTCTCTTCGCAAAATACTCAAGAGCCTTGGCAAGTTCGCTGAGTCCCACGATTTTACCTGACGGGATATACGCAATGTGTGCCTTTCCAATAAATGGTAGGAGGTGATGTTCGCAAATCGAATAGAACGGTATGTCCTTCAGCACAATCATCTCATCATGGCTCTCGCCTTCTATCGGTTTGAGTAAATCCTCCGCTGGCTTCTCAAGTCCTACAAATATCTCTGAAAACATCGTAGCCATTCGAGTCGGCGTCTCTTTGAGCCCTGGTCTTTCAATATCCTCTCCTATGCCTTCAAGGACCAACCTGATACCCTCCTCAATTTTCTTGTTATCCATGACAGTCCTTGATCCCTTTCTCCGTAATTATTTTGTCCATTCTTATATCGTGTGCCTCGGCGGGAATGCTTGCGACGATCTGGGCTTCGTAAGACAGCGCAATAAGGGGTGGCCAGAATTCTTCAGCATCACACTTAATGGAACGATCTCGTACCCCTGACAGCAATTTGTCATAAAAACCTTGCCCATATCCTAACCTGTTACAACGCAAATCGAAAGCAACCCCTGGAACAATGATCAGGTCCACGTCATGGACCTGTCTCTCCATCGTATCTGAAGAGGGAGGTTCGGGTATATTAAAGTATCCCCTACGGAGTTCGTTCAGACTGATAATGTCATAAAGCTTGAGGCTTCTGGTTGCCTTATCAACCTTTGGCAAAGCAATGCTCTTTTGCCTTGAAAGACTATAGCTCATTGCAGCAAAGGTATCTACTTCACTCCTGAAAGACGCGTAAAAAAGCACTGTGTGAGCGTTTCTGAACTCATCGAGCCCTAACAATAATTCTATAATTTTCTCATTTTTCTGCCTTCTCAGTTCACCACTGATTGAGTCACGCCGACAAAGGACTTCTCTCCGCAGCCCCTCCTTGTCTAGAGCCCGGATATATTGCTCAGCTGTCATTGCCACATTTCAAGTGCAAATGCATCTTCATCACACGGCCGGAAGAGATTCCGTCACTGGGCATCTATCGGTTCCCCAATTATTTAATTGTGAGCTTTTCTTTAATAGCCCTAATTTGATCAACAACTTCTGCTGCCTGCGCATAAGGTGACGCACCGCTTATGTCTGCATCCATGACTGATTGATTGAAGGAAATTGCACCCAGTAGTTCCATGTCCTTAATATTTGCTTTGAGGAAAGCCAGGTCATCGTCATTTCTGACCTTGTTCGCAACCACAAAAACGTGTCTCACTCCCAGGTCCTTTGCCATTTCCTTCACCGTATGAGCCGTCTGAATGCTCCTCTGACCAGGTTCCACCACCACAATAAAGGCATCCACTGCCTCAGCAGTACCCCTCGTCAGATGCTCTATGCCCGCTTCCATATCAACTATCACTACTTCGTCCCGCTCCAGTACGAGGTGCTTCAATAACCTTCTTAAAAGAGCGCTTTCGGGGCAATAGCAGCCAGAGGCGGCCAACCTCGATTTACCCATCACGAGCAGTGTAATACCATCAATCCTATATCCAAAGCCCTCCGGAATATCATCAACTTTAGGATTAATTTTAAACATGCCACCAACCGTTCCCGGTTTTGCACCCGTCCTCTCCTCTATTAAGTCACCCATGTCCGCAATGGGTCTGATCCCTTCTATGTCAGCCATCTTAACGCCGAGGGCTTGTGCTAGATTGGCGTCCGGGTCCGCATCCACGGCGATAACTCTTTTGCCGTCCGATGTGAAAAGATAGCACAAAACCGCGGAGAGCGTTGTCTTGCCGACGCCGCCCTTGCCCGTTATCGCAACCTTCATATTGCCACCTCCCTACCCTTCCCTCGGCAATTATAACATATTTGGGCGCCTTTAAAGTTATCAGTAATTTGTGATATTATGAAAGAATGGACATTCGTAAGACTCTTGAAGACTCAGATCGCTATCTTATGCACACATACAGCCGATTCCCCCTGGTGCTCAGGAAAGGGCGCGGGTTGAAAGTATGGGGAGCAGATGGCAAGGAATTCCTCGACTTTGTTGGTGGCATAGCGGTCAATGTTTTGGGACATTGCCACCCTAAGATCGTAGTGGCTTTACAGAAGCAGGCGCAACGCCTAATACACGTTTCGAATCTCTATCATATCGAGCCACAGATCAAACTCGCAAAGCTCCTCGTTGTCAATACTTTTGCGGATAAGGTCTTTTTTTGCAATTCCGGGGCGGAAGCCAACGAAGGGGCGATCAAACTTGCAAGAAAATATGCAAAAGAACATCATCACAAGAACCGATTCGAGATAATCACAGCCTTCAATTCTTTTCATGGAAGAACACTGGCCACCCTTTCTGCGACTGGCCAAGAAAAATTCAAGAAGGGATTTGAGCCTCTTACGCCTGGATTCAGGCATGTGCCTTTTGACGACATGGAGGCCATCAGAGCTGCGATAAATGAAACCACCTGCGCTATAATGCTTGAGCCGATTCAGGCAGAAGGAGGTATTAACATCCCCGCGGATGACTACCTGAAAGAGGTCAGAGAAGTATGCGATTCGCACGGGCTTCTGTTAATACTCGATGAAGTTCAAACAGGTATGGGCAGGACTGGCAAGCTCTTTGCCTACGAACACTACGGGGTCCTCCCGGACATTATGACTGTGGCAAAGGGACTCGGTGGCGGCGTTCCTATAGGCGCATTGCTCGCTACGGAAACTGTTTCATCTGTCTTCCAGCCGCGCAGCCATGCCACCACTTTTGGGGGTAACCCTTTGGTTTGTGCGGCTGCGATAGCCACATTGGAGACCATTCTTGAGGATGGGTTCATTTTGGACAATTGCAATAGGATGGGGACCTATTTCATGGAACGATTACGCCAACTGAAAGATGACCATCCAGACAAGATTGTAGATGTGCGCGGGAAAGGTCTTATCTTAGGCATTGAGCTGACGCATGACGGCATGCCAATAGTGAAGTCCTGCATAGAAAAAGGAATACTCATAGGTACCGCTGGCGGGGGTAATATCCTAAGGTTCACGCCAGCGTTGATAGTGGAAGAGAAAGACATTGATCAAGTAATAGATGTTCTTGACGACATTCTGGAAAAATCGCCATGAAACGTGACTTTGTTACCCTCTGGGACTTAACTGGAGAAGAAATCCAGGTTCTGATTAAGAGGGCGATTGATCTTAAGTCCGGCGCCGACCTTTCTAAACGCCCGCTCATTGGCAAAAGCGTCGCCCTGTTCTTCGAAAAGCCTTCGACAAGGACCCGGATATCCTTTGAAGTGGGTATTTACCAGCTTGGGGGACAATCCCTTTACCTCCAGCCAAAGGATATGCAATTGGGCAGGGGGGAAACTCTCTCTGACACAGCGAGGGTTTTGTCGCGATACGTTAGTGGAGTCATTTTAAGGACGTATCTCCACTCGTCTGTGGAAGAATTTGCATGCCACGCGACGATACCGATCATTAACGGGCTCTCGAATCTTCATCATCCGTGTCAGGCCCTAGCGGATCTTATGACCATTGTTGAAAAAAAAGGAAAACTGACCGACACGCGTCTCGCCTACATAGGCGATGGCAATAACGTCGCTAACTCACTCATTGAGGCTGCGGCGAAGACAGGGATTAATCTGGCGCTTGCGTGCCCGGCGGGGTATGAACCTGACTCAAATGTTCTTGCCAGAGCCAAGGGGAAAGGTGCTGGTAGGATTACCCTTTTAAGAGACCCCCAGGAAGCTGCAGATGGAGCCGATGTCATTTATGCGGACGTATGGGTGAGCATGGGTCAGGAAGGGGATTCAGAAAAAAGAAGGTCAATATTCAAGGATTTCCAGATAAATGACCGCCTCCTCAGCTATGCAAAACAGGATGCCATTGTTCTTCATTGTTTGCCTGCGCATAGGGGTGAAGAAATAACGGATAATGTTATCGATGGCCCGCGGAGCGCGGTTTTTGATCAAGCTGAAAATAGGCTTCATACCGCCAAGGCCGTCTTAGAGTTCCTCATATCATAGATAACGAGTGCAATTCCTTGACTTCAATCGCACCTCTTTTATAAGATAAAAACTTAAAATTTAAATCTAATAGGGTGATAAATGTTTGTTGCAATTGGTTCTGATCATGCGGGTCTTGAGATAAAAAAGGAAATACTGTCGGTTTTAAAAGAACTCGAATGTGAGTTTAATGATTATGGGACCGAGACACCACAATCAGTTGATTATCCTGACTTTGGGGAGAAAGTTGCGGATGCTGTGTCCCGAGGAACTGCGGACAGGGGAATTCTCATATGCGGTACCGGGATCGGGATGTCAATCGTCGCGAATAAATTTTTTAACATACGTGCGGCTCTCTGCAATGAACTTTTCTCTGCAAGGATGAGTCGTCTCCATAATGATGCGAACATTCTTATCCTCGGCGGGAGAATCATCGGCAAAGATCTTGCAAAAGAAATAGTTCGTACGTGGATCACTACGCCATTTGAAGGCGGAAGACATAAGAACAGGCTCACGAAAATCACCTTAATTGAGAAGAGAACTTTAAGACAATGATAGAAACGTGTTGACGCGACATTATAGGTGGATTGAAAATTTGCTCATAGAGAAAGAGAGTACTACGGAATGAATCTCAAGAATCTTAGAGAGACTGATCCCGCGATATATGAAGCAATGGTAAAAGAAACAGAGCGGGAGCAGAATAAAATACTGTTGATCGCATCTGAAAACTATGCAAGCAAGGCAATCATGGAGGCGCAGGGCTCTATATTCACAAACAAATATGCTGAAGGGTATCCGGACAAACGATATTATGGTGGCTGTGAGTATGCCGATGTGATAGAAAAACTTACGATCGAAAGGGCAAAGGAGCTTTTCAAGTCGGATCATGTCAACGTGCAGCCGCACTCTGGAACTCAGGCAAATATGGCTGTTTATTTTGCATGTCTGAACCCAGGGGATACAATTCTCGGGATGAATTTACGACATGGGGGACATCTCTCGCATGGCGCATCGGTTAATTTCACCGGGATGCTCTATAAAAGTGTATCGTACGGAATAAAGAAGGAGACTGGTTATATAGATATGGATGAAGTGAGGGATCTCGCCCTGGAGCATAAGCCTAAGATCATAGTTGTTGGGGCAAGCGCATATTCGCGGATCATCGATTTTGTGGCATTTTCGGAAATCGCACAGAAGGTAAACGCATATTTACTGGCGGACATTGCCCACATCGCCGGGTTGGTTGCTGCCGGAGAACACCCCTCTCCAATCCCATACGCAGATTTTGTTACTTCAACGACACATAAGACGCTGCGGGGGCCAAGGGGCGGCATAATCATGTGTAAAAAAGATCACGCAAAAAGTATCGATAAGATGATCTTCCCGGGCATACAGGGAGGGCCTCTGGTGCACGTAATTGCTGCAAAGGCCGTAGCATTTAAGGAAGCCCTGAGTCATGACTTCAGGGACTACCAGAGGAAGGTCATAAATAACGCCAAGTGCCTTGCCGATGGCCTCTTGAGACGAGGTTTCAGTATAATCTCTGGGGGAACAGACAATCATCTTATGCTGGTGGACTTGACCACGATGGATGTGACGGGTAAGGATGCTGAAGAAGCCCTCGATAAGGCTGGCATTACGGTGAACAAGAATGCGATACCTTATGATGATAAACCTGCAACGGTGACAAGCGGCATTCGACTGGGAACGCCATGCGTAACCACTAGAGGTATGGGTGCAAGTGAGATGGAGGAAATCGCGGAAATTATATGGGCTGTCATCCATAACATGAATAAGCCGGTCTTCATTGCTCAGATGCATGGCAAGGTCAAAGCCCTTTGCGACCGTTATCCCGTTTATCAGCGATGAAGTGCCCTTTTTGCGGGAGCACAGAAGATAAAGTGGTTGATTCCCGTACGAGCAAAGAGGGAGATGTGATTCGACGGCGGCGGAAGTGCATCCAATGCGAGCAGCGATTTACCTCATATGAAAGAGTTGAAGAGCCCCTCCCATTAGTAATTAAAAAAGACGGCAGCAGAGAATTTTTTGACAGGTACAAAATTCTTACTGGAATTAAGAAGGCCTGTGAGAAACGCCCTATTCCTCTCACCCAATTAGAGGAGATCGTAAACACTATTGAAAAAAAATTGACTTCACTTGGTGTAAAGGAAATTCAAAGTTCTTGGATTGGAGAGGAAATCATGTCAGCCCTGAAGGAACTCGATAAGGTCGCTTATGTCCGCTTTGCTTCAGTTTACAGACAATTCAAAGATATCAATGACCTGGTCAAAGAGGTAAGAGCTCTTTTTGAAACTAAGAAGAAATAATTGCGCCGTGCAGAAGTGACACGGAACCATTGGTCGTCACAGCAAGTTGCCCCCCCTGAAGAGCCCCGTTGGATCTAGTCCCTGCTTTTATTGCCACTTGAGTGCCCTTCCAGCAATAAGTCAAAATGATCAAGGTGTTAACAGATGGCATTGCCTGCAGATTAGTTTTCTTATACCTGGCAATTTGCAGGGATTTTTTGACACTTTTTGACGGTTTATGGTAAACTTTTAAGCGTTTTAACCAGCTGTAATACTTGGTTTTTGGGGAGTCGTACAATGGCAGTACGGCAGACTCTGGATAGGACGGCATGGTATTATAAAACAAAGAGTTACAGCCGTTTTCCGACATTTTCATGTCACTTTTTCTCTTTTTCATATGTTTTAAACGCTTCAAGTCTGTGCTTTTCCAATTCCTCTTTGGCCACATCCAGCGCAAACCTATACCGTTGTAAACGATATCTGAAAGTGACCTAAAAATGATACGTCCCAGCCCACTCCAATTTGCCGGCAGTTTCCGTAACATTCCTGCAACCCTGCAGGAGAAGCGTCGACTTCGCCTCGAAACATGCACGGAAATGTCCTTCCTGTACCTATCACCCTCAATCATCTTGTCGGCGCTAAAGGTTTCACGCAGAAATCAGTAAGATAATGACCTCTTGTCTCAATATCTAACGCAGTTCCCTAACCTAAAGTTAACCCCAAAATTATAAGTATAACTTGACAATTGCCTCTCTAAATGGTACAAATTAGCGGTGAGGCGAATCAGCTCCCGACAAAGCCACACCGTCCGTAAGGTCGAGAGGGAAATAATCTTCTTAGTGAAAGTAAGGAGGTGCCAGATTTGCATAGAGCGGACTAACCTCTTTGTCGCCGCCTGAATGGGCTTGCGTTCTTTGGCAGAAGCTCTTTCACCAGGGGAACAAGTCACAGATGAGAAGGATGCCGAGTTTCAACACGTAACAAAAAAAGGAGGAAAAAAGACAATGAAACACAAACTGTTATACACATTAGGACTGATTGTATTGGGATGGGCAGTGATTGCTGCAGTCCCAGCCGAGGCGGCGCAAAACACCACGGGGCCCCGTTATGAACCACCGTCTTGGGACCAGACGCTGCCTGCAAA
>JBKQMP010000214.1:0-12375 GCA_052146665.1 Dissulfurispiraceae bacterium | reverse complement strand
CATACCCTTTATAATTAAATATAGGCATACGTCTTTTTAGAATAGCACAGGAGTCTACAACCTTTTTTGGCTTATATTATAAACCGCTCGAAAGCTGATACAGTGAACATAGATTACCAGCGATACCTTCTGAGAGACAGATGAGGTCGGCTGAAGCTTAACGCAGTCTGAGGCAGCTGTAATCAGCTTTTTCCCTCAACGTGATGTCCCTGTTCTGTTAAAAGGCCGCGACCCGTATATGACCTCCCACCCAAAATAGTGCAATTTATCTATGAGACAAGGTGAGAAGTCCCTCATGGATCTCTTTCGTTCCTGTATAAGACATTCTCTCGTTGTGCTTCACAATGACGACTGTGGGCGTAGCTTTTATTTTGTCCTTATTTATCATCTTACTGTAGAAATTTTTTAAGGTCTGCTCAACTCTCTTTTCATCTTTTCTCAACAAGATACCATTGTCTTTTAGTCTTTGAATGACCGCCTCTTCATCCAGGTTAGCCTTGGAAGACTCGAAGAGTAGTTCCCTGATTTTTATTATCTTATCCAAATTATTGCCCACTGAAAAATAGGCGTATAAGAAAACCTTTGCATATGGAATTGTCTCTTTATGAATCGGAACGTCAATAAATGATATCTTTGCTTCTTTCTTGTATTCTTTTAATGAGGCATTTATCTCGCTATCTATCTGTCTGCAGCCAGGGCAAAAGTAATCTGAATAGACTATTATTTCGAATCGAGGGTCTTTGAGATTGCCGAACTCTGGAAAGGCATTCTCAAGCGCATAAGTCGGTGTGACAGAGCCGCTGAAAAAAGCAAGGGTGACAATTGAGCCGACCAACACCAGACTGACGGTCGCCCACTTTCTTAAAGATCCAATGGTCAACACGAACATGGCGATGAGAAACGCGCCAGAGATAAGGCATTTAATGCAGTATGTCTCGAATTGTATCTGGTATCCTATAAAAACAGCTTCGGCTCCCACTCCTAAAGAAACTAGGACGGTGAGAAAGAGTCTGGCCAAGGCACGATTTACAATGGCTAGGATGAGGAGAGTGGTGTAATATATAACTCCAATGATGTTTAAATCGATTCCAAGGAAATCCCCCTTCAAGTACGAACAGGCACCACTGCATAGCTGTCCTACCGCCAATGTAACAAGTGCAGCCAGGGGAAACATCCAAATCTTGCCTTTCATTATCATAATGATATGCCGTCCTCCATGTTGGGAATCTTTCATTTCAACCTCTTCTTATTATTCTAAAACATCCTTTTGAGTGACCCGCAAGACTTCTTCAAGTGTGGTATCTCCTCTGGTCACTTTATTAAAACCGTCCTCATACAGTGTACGCATTCCAGCCGAGACAGCCTGCTCTTTTATGGTCTGCGCATCCTTTCTGCTTGCAATCATCTGACGGATCTTCTCGTCGATGTGGAGAGTTTCAAAAATGCCAGTCCTGCCAAGATAACCGCTGCCCCTGCATCTGTCACAGCCCCGTCCTCTGTGCAGCGTCGTAAGAGGATCAGGGAAATAATGTTTTTCAAGCTCAGACGGGGGATACTCTTCCTTGCAAAACCCGCAAATTGTCCTTATGAGCCTCTGCGCGACCACTGCTACAAGCGAAGAAGAAATGAGAAAAGGCTCTACGTTCATATCAATCAGCCTTGTGAGGGCAGATGCCGCGTCGTTCGTATGGAGCGTGCTCAAAACGAGATGTCCTGTGAGCGATGCCTGGATGGCAATTTCTGCAGTCTCGAAATCTCTTATTTCCCCTACCATAATTACATCCGGGTCTTGCCTAAGAATAGATCTTAATCCAGACGCGAATGTGAGGCCTATTTTTGGGTTTACCTGAATCTGACCGACGCCTTTAAGTTGATATTCTACGGGATCTTCAATCGTGACGATGTTTTTAGCCTCCGTATGTATTCTGTTCAACGCAGCATAAAGGGTCGTTGTCTTTCCGCTTCCTGTTGGGCCTGTAACGAGTATGATTCCATTGGTCCTCGTCAAAAACTCTTGAAAACGGTTGCCATCATCTCCATAAAATCCGATCTCGCTTAGTCCGATAAGCCCGTGACTTCTGTCAAGAAGCCTCAAGACCGCTCTCTCTCCGTAAGTGGTGGGTACGATAGAAACTCTAATATCAATGTCCTTTCCTCCAATAAGAAGACGTATGCGGCCGTCCTGGGGTAGCCTCTTTTCAGCGATATCGAGATTTGCCATAATCTTTATCCTGCTCATGAGTGCGTCCTGTATTATTTTCGGTGGGCTCAGAATCCTGTGAAGGATTCCGTCAACTCTCATCCTGACGTCGAGTTCCTTTTCATAAGGTTCTATATGAATATCACTCGCCCTGTCCTGAGAGGCTTGTTGGAAAAGAGCGTTGAGGAGCCTAATTATCGGTGCTTCCTCAGTAAGTTCAAGGAGGTCTTTTGGTTTTTCAAATTCTGTGACGACGGAAGAAAGGTCTTCACCAGCAATATTATCCATCACTTCCTCTACGGAGCTCATTTGACCATAGAACCGATTAATTGCATCTATTACGATTCCTGACTGCGCCTTGCAAGGAAGGGGAATGAGACCAAAAGATTTTGCGAGTTCGGAAAGAGCGAGAATGCCCATATCATCAGAAACGGCGGCAAGAAGCTTACCGTCTTCTTTTCTCAGGGGCATGATGCAATTGCTCCTGGCAAAATTAAGAGGAACCTCTCTGAGCAGGAAAAGATCAATATCTTTTTCTCTTATATCAGCCATTATCTCCATGCGCAATGATAATTTAACATGTTTGCTTTTTAATTGTCACATTGAGCATAAACAGATATTTGTCTGTAAAAACGAATCTTACCATAGCACAAAGGAAGTGCTTACCGTCGAAATGAAGACTCCTTTTTCAGTCCTTCCTGGATTAAGACGAGCTCAATGAAATCCCTCAAATTCACCCATTTCTTAGCGGCATCACTTTCGATGAGAACTTCGTATCGCTTTGCAATATGAATCGTTCTCTTCCCATTTTTGATAAAGAACTCGTTTGGTCCCTGTGTCAATCCGAGGTTCTTATAGTCATTTTCGATCTGATTGAAGAATTCGATATCTTCTGGTTCTTGGTAATCCTCTATTAGATTGATTCCCATCTTTTCCTTGGCTAATATCGTGTGAGGTCTTCTTGATATTATATATAGAATGATCGAAACAAGTCGTTATGTCAGGGAAGATCTGGTCAATCTCCAATCTTAAAGAGAAGCAAGTAGTCTCGACCATGAAACATAGAGGTATGATTTTTAGCATTAGAAAGCATATTGGACAAAACGTGTTTCAAGTCCTCATGAGGTACTAATAAAATCAACAGGAGATATTAGACGTCGGCCAAGAGAAATAATTAAGAAAAATGTATGGACGGATTTCAGGTCAAATGACGATGAAACGACACTCTCGTTATCCTGGGCTGCTCTGTTCGCGTATTTTTCTAAGTAAAAAAGAAAGCAGACTTATCGTAAAACAATGCACATATCACATCAGCTGAGCTCATTTGCCGGAGGATAATGTGCTTAATTCATCGAGTGGCTTACACAGCCCGTTTCTTTTTCACTCCTAACTCCTAACTTAACAGAAAGGCCGACACTTTTTCTGTAAAGGCTTTTCGATATTGAGAGCTTTATGTTATAATAGCACCTCATCAATCGTTCGCAATTTTCACTGAGTAAATAAACACTTTAGGGAGGCTTTTTTTGTACGAAGATATTACGAAAGTCATGACGGAGCTTTACAGTAACCCTCTGTTCAAGAAAGCGTTTCAGGAATTCTCCATGAAACTTCAGCAGGAAGGCGTCGAGGCTGCTAGAAAATTCTGGGATTTGAACCCGAACAGGGACAAGCTTTTTAATGCGGCGCCTGAGTTTCTTGAGCAAATGATCTCTTTCTATTCATCGATGGGGTTTGTGCCGCTTAGTAAGCACGAGGAGGTAGTTAAGGAGAACGAGAAGTTCAAGAAAGAAAATCAATTCCTCAAGGATACCATCAAGGAGCTTCAGGAAAAGGTATTTACAGAAGGCAGTGCCAAGGTGCAGGAGGCATGGACAGGCATTGTTGAGAAACAGATAGAGGTGAGTAAAGACATTGCGAAGAACTTTTTTGACCTCTTTAAGCAGAAAGATCAGAAGTAACCAGAGGCGGGGGTAAGGGAGCCTGAAAAAGCCGTTCTCATTATGTCTAAATTGCATGGGCAACGAAACAAATAAATTATCTGAGGAGGTTTTACAGTGAAAAAGGGCGCTGAGTTTTTTAATACGTGGTCAAAGTCACAGGCGGAGTTTATGGAGAATTGGATGAAGACTCAAAAGCAGTTTATTGACAAATGGATGGAAACGACTAAAAATTTGCCCTTTATGGAAAAGGACGCGGAGGTTTTTGACGCCTGGTTTAAACCTCAGAAAGAATTTTTTGATAACTGGACAAAATCTCAGAAGGACTTCTTCAACAAGTGGATTGAGGGAACTAGTAACTTTCAGAAAATGGCGATGCAAGCTCTTGGAGTCAAGGAAGGCACTGATGCCTATAAGGCATGCAACACGTGGATGACCTCTTTAACTGACTCGGCAAGGGCTTTTAACGAAGGGGTGCTGAGTCTGCAGGAAACTTGGAGAGCGAATACGGAGAAACAGATGGAAATGAGCAAGGAAATGGTCAAAAAGATCTCTGAGACGTCTAAGCACGATAAGAAGTAGAGACCGAAACCGAGAGATTCAGTAATACTATCCAAGTGTAATCAAGGGCGGTGAGGCTGACCAAAACGATTGCCTGCGCCGGGTTAGTGGTGGCAGATAGCGCGTTCGCCTCGCCGCGTCATATTTAACGGTCAAAGCAGCTCACAGCTGTTTATAAAACAACATTAAGAGTAGGGGGTAGTAAATGGAAAAAGGTTCAGATTTTTTAGAGTCTTGGTTGGGAACCCAGCAACAAGCGATGGATGCGTGGTTGGCAACTACCAGGAATATGCAGCAGACCTTCCTGAATCATTATGGCGCACCGAGTGGTTCGGCAAAGGACCCTGGGCAGGAGATTATAGACTTACATTCTTCGTGGGTCAATTCAGTATGGGGCTCTTTCACGAAATCAGAGAGTCTTGATACCGTAAAAGAAGCTGCTTCGAAGCTGATTAGTAGCTCCAATGTGTACATGAAGCTATATGAAGTTTGGCTGCCTCTCCTCAGGGCGATCCAGGAGAAGGCTTTTGATGCCGACTCTTACAAGGATTTGATTGATCCTTCAAAATATAAAGAGGTGCTTGATCAACTTTTTGGACTCAGTCCGGGGGGCGCGAAAGACCTGTATGAGCAGGCATCAAAGTTCTTACAGGCCTGGGGGTCTACGAAGAGGTATCTCACTCCATGGACTGAGGCGATGGACAACAGCCTGAAAGCCCTGCCGGAGCTAGTCGAGGGTCGTCCCGAATCCATTATCGGTGTTTTCCATGACATGTTCACGGCATTTGACAAAACCTACGGCAAGGCATTCCATATTCCCGCTGTGGGAAAGGACCGAGAAAAGGTGGAACTCCTGTTGAGGCTTTCCGATAGCGTTGGCGTTTACCTTTCAAAAAACACGAAGTATCAATATTTGATGTATCTGACAGGGATGTTAGCCATGGACAAGGTGATAGAAGCCATTACGGGTAAAATCAAGAGTGGCGAGGAGATCAAAAACTTCGATGAATTCTTCGACGTCTGGTTGCAGGTCACGGAGAAAAGATACCTTGAGCTTTTCGAAACGGATGAGTTTGCGAAACTCCAGGGGGAGGTTTTTGACGTTTCCTTGGATGTGCGGAAATACATGTTCAAGTTAATGGAGCTTTATCTGTATGATTCTCCGATCCCGTTGCGCTCTGAGATGGATGATCTTTACAAGACGATCTACGATCTGAAGAAACAGATGAGGAACCTTGAGAGACAGGTGAGGAAATTGTCTCCACAGGAGGTGATGGCATGAAGACACCATTTATGAACATTGATGCGATAAGCATGATCAAGGAACTCGGCGAGTTGAGTGCGAAGATTATTAAAGGTGCCGAGACCCTCACTGAAATCGACGATATTGATGTGGGCACTACCCCCAAGGACATTGTGTTTACAGAAGACAAACTTAAGCTTTGGCACTACAGGCCGATTGGCGAGACTACCTGCAAGGTTCCTGTCCTTATAGTATACGCCCTTGTAAACAGGGAGTATATGCTCGACCTCCAGCCCGACCGGAGCATCGTCAGAAACCTTCTGCAGCGTGGCATAGACATTTACATGATTGAGTGGGGCTATCCCACAAAGACAGATATGTATCTATCCCTCAATGATTATATCAATGAATACTTGAATGACTGTGTCGACTTCATAAGGGAAAAAACGCAGAAGGACAAGATCAACCTGATGGGTATCTGTCAGGGAGGAACTTTCTCTGCGATGTACGCGGCCCTTTATTCGGAAAAGGTCAAGAACCTCATCACACTGGTCGCCCCCTTTGATTTTTCGACGAATGACGGGCTCCTCTTTCGCTGGGCCAAGCATATGAATGGCGATAGATCTCTGGAGGCCTACCGGATTATCCCGGGGAGTTTCCTGAATCTTGGGTTCCTGATGCTCATGCCTCTTACGCTCAACATAAGCAAGTACATGGACATGTTGGACACAGCGCAGGACAAGGAGAAACTGCTCAACTTTCTAAGGATGGAAAAATGGATTTTTGACAGCCCGGGTCAGGCGGGTACATGCTTCAGGGAGTTCATCAGGGAGTGTTACCAGGACAACAAACTCATTAAGAATGAGTTGGAGGTCGGCGGCAAATTGGTTAATCTGAAGAATGTGACCATGCCGCTGCTCAATATCTATGCGAGTGCCGACCATTTGGTGCCGCCAAGCTCTACTAAACCCTTCAACGATCTAGTTGGGAGCACTGACAAGTCCCTGTACGAGTTCAAGGGAGGACACATCGGGGTGTTTGTCGGTAGCAAGTCTCAGAAAGAGCTTGCACCAGCCATATCAAAATGGTTACATGAGCGGGCTGACGGCGAATCAGAAAAAAAACCTCTAGTGAATCCTGCAAAGCCTGGGAATAAGAAGGCCTCTCCGATGAGCGATTCATCACGGAGGAAGGTGTTGAAAACCAAAAAAAGTGCGACTAGTGCAAGACTGAACAAAAAACAAGCCGCGGAGAAAGGGAAGAAATAGAGAAGTGTGAAGAGTCGAGTGGTCACCTTATGATCGCATCATCGCACTTTGCGAAGGGTTATGAGAAGGCTGTCTGAAGGCCGATGAGTGCCTAACGTACTCTCTCCGTTCCTCCTTTGGCAGGAATGACGGAGACGCAATGGCATGTCATTGAAACCGCAGGGGTCATTCCATCCACTCAGGGGACGAAGTGGTCGTTTCAGTTTGATTCAAAAAATTTTTCGCGCCAAGGGTTACGGACAAGTCTCAATGCTGGGAATGGACACAGATCTGTGGTGTTGCGCGAGACACTCGTGACAGACTTGTAAACATCATCACTGCATGCAGGCCGTAGAAAAGCCGTATCGAAAATATAGATAGCAAGGAGGAACTCACAGTGGAATTTACAGGCAAAAGAGTTATCATCACAGGTGGTGGAAGGGGGATGGGTAAGAAGTTTGCCCTTGATCTCAACAACCTCGGCGCACAGCCTTATGTGTTGGATGTGGTCCAGGAAAATCTGGATGCCCTAAAGACTGAGACGGGGATACGCGGCAGCATTGTAGACGTGACGAACGAGAAAGATGTGGAAGCATTCTTCGATGCCTATGCCAAAGAACATGGTGCGCCTGAGATACTGATAAATAATGCAGGTATAACTGCCGACGCTCTGTTCATAAGGAAGAAGGGTGATGAGGTTCTCAAATTTCCCTTCTCCAAATGGGAAAATGTGCTCAATGTCAACCTCACGGGCGTTTTCCTATGTGCGAGGGAGGCAGCTTTCCATATGGTGAAGCACGGGGTAAAAGGGTTAATTATCAATATCTCTTCAATCAGCCGCGCGGGCAATCTGGGACAGACAAATTATTCTGCTACCAAATCAGCAGTCGACGCGATGACGGTCACTTGGGCTAAGGAGCTCTCCCGTTATGGCATTAGAGTGGGAGCTATCGCGCCGGGGTACGTCAATACGGAAATGGTCGCAAAGATCAAACAGGAGGTGCTGGAAAAGATTATCCAGAACATACCGGTCGGTAGACTCGGGGAGATGGAGGAGATCTCTCAAGCTGTTCAGTTTGTTATAAGGAATGACTTTTGCACCGGAAGGGTAATAGAGGTCGATGGTGGAATGAGGATCTAACACGGAGGACACCGAGGAGGAAAATGGAAGCATATATAGTAGGCGGTATAAGGACTGCCATAGGAAAATTTGAGGGATCGTTGGCCTCGACAAGCGTCATGGACCTGGGAGCCGCAGTAATCGCTGAGATTCTCAAGCGTCACGCGATAGTTCCTGGGAGGGTCGATGAGGTTATCATGGGCACAGTTATCCAGGCTGGGCTGGGCCAGAATCCAGCCAGGCAAGCGAGTCTCAAAGCCGGTCTTCCGGAGCATGTTCCTGCTTTTACCGTGAACAAGGTCTGCGGTTCAGGGCTCAAATCTGTTGCGATCGCTGGTCAGGCAATAGCCGCGGGAGAATCTGACGTGATGATTGCGGGCGGCATGGAGAACATGTCTCAAGCTCCATATATTGTAAGCAAGATGCGATGCGGTCAGCATCTTGGACATGCCCAGATGATCGATTCTCTGATCCATGATGCCCTATGGGACAGGTTTTACGACTGCCACATGGGTATTACAGCGGAGAACGTTGCGGAGAAGTTCCACATTACCAGGGAGGAACAGGACGAATTCGCGGCCTCCTCACAGCAGAAAGCGGAAAAGGCGATTAAGGAGGGGAGATTTAAAGAGGAGATCGTCCCCTTGGCCGTCAGGCATGACCAGGGCGAACCATTTATCTTTGACACGGATGAGCATCCTCGGTTTGGAACAACGAAGGAGAAACTGGCGAAACTCAAACCCGTCTTTAAAGAGAACGGGACGATTACGGCAGGGAACTCTTCCGGGATAAATGATGGAGCGGCAGCACTACTTGTGGTTTCCAAGAGGAACATGGAGGAACTGAAATTCCCCTGGGCATTCAAGATTCTTGGCACGCAGTCAGCAGCATTGGATCCTGCGTTCATGGGACTTGGACCGATCAATGCCTGTCAGGCCGTGATGAACAAGTCGAGCTATACTCTGAATGACCTTGACTTGATAGAGGTGAATGAGGCTTTTGCGTCCCAATCGTTACAAGTGCATCGGGCTCTGGGATGGGACATGGATAAGGTAAATGTACTGGGCGGGGCGATTGCTTTGGGACATCCCGTGGGGGCGAGTGGAGCGAGAATCCTCGTCACTCTTATATATGAGATGGTGCGGAGAAACGTAGCACTCGGTCTTGCCTCCCTTTGCATCGGCGGAGGGCAGGGAATCGCCATGGTCATCGAGCGGGTGAGGTAACAAACGATGAGTAATTTTTTTTCAGCGCGGGACAGTTGCTCGGTGCTGTTGCCAGCGAACCTTTTTTTGGCAGAAAAGTGATTCGGGGTTGCGGTATGCCTATAAATTTTCTTGTGTTTTGATATAATAACTTTATTTATTGTTTGAAAGTGAAACTGAGATTTTTCTACAAGGAGACGAAAGATGCTTGAAGGATATCCCAAGACCGTTAATTTGAGAGACGGCACCGTCCTCACGCTGCGGCCAATGACGAGGGACGATGAATATGCAATATACATTTATTTTAGTTCCCTTCCGGAAGAGAGCAGGCAGTATCTGAGAAATGACGTGACGAACAGAAAATTGATTGAAAGATGGATGCGTGAACTCAATTACGAGAAATCGCTCCCTATCTTGGCGGAATATGAGGGACATATCGTGGCGAATGTAACTCTTCACCGACAGACGTTTGGATGGGGGCTTCACGTTGGTGAGGTCAGGATCACAATCGACCCGAATTTCCGTGGCAAGGGACTTGGGCTAAAACTCCTTGGGGAGATATCTGAGCTTGCTGCCACTTCTGGCCTTAAGAAGCTTGTGGCGAGGGTAGTCACGGCGCGGTCTGATGTGATGAAAACCTTTGAGAGATGTGGGTATAATCGCGCTGCGGTCTTGAAGAAGTATGTCAAGGATATCTATCAGAACTACGCAGATATCGCGATTATGGTGAAAGAGTTACTGCCTGGAATGTCCGGGTGTGAATGAAGGAAGGAGGCTCTATGCGGGACGTGGTAATCGCAAGCGGTGTTCGCACTGCGATTGGAAGTTTTGGGGGGACACTTAAGGACGTTCCGGCCATCGAACTGGGGGGTCTTGTGATTAAAGAGGTGCTGAAGAGGGCCAAGGTGCTCCCTGATAAGGTTGACTTTGTCGTTATGGGGAATGTGTTGCAGGCGGGGTTGGGACAAAATACCGCGCGACAGGCTGCCATTGCGGGAGGGATTTCTCAATACGTCCCGGCGACAACAGTGAACGTGGTTTGTGGTTCTGGCATGGAATCAGTGATCTCGGCGGCCCAGAAGATCAAAGCAGGTGATGCCGAAATAGTGGTAGCAGGCGGCATGGAGAACATGAGCCAGGCTCCTTATGTTCTGACTCAATCACGGTGGGGACAGCGGATGGGACACAGCCAGGTAATTGACGTGATGATTCGTGATGGCCTCTGGTGTTCGTTTGGCGACACTCATATGGGCATAACCGCCGAGAATGTCGCAGAAAAGTTTCACCTCAGCCGTCAAGAGCAGGACGAATATTCCGCCCTAAGCCAGCAGAAGGCGGAGCGAGCGATCAAAGCAGGCCGGTTTAAGGATGAGATTGTGCCCGTATTGGTGCCGCAAAAAAAGGGAGACCCGACCGTCTTTGACACTGATGAGTTCCCTAAGTTTGGCAGCACCGCCGAGAAGCTTGCGAAGTTGAGGCCGGCCTTTGACAAAAAAGGGTCGATTACGGCGGGCAACTCCTCGGGGGTTAATGACGGTGCCGCGGCTCTCCTTGTGATGTCGGCTGAGAAAGCCTTCAAGATGGGTATCAAACCGCTGGCAAAGATAGTTGCGTATGACTGCCGGGGTTGTGAACCGGAATTGATGGGGATAGGACCTATTTTCGCCGTTCAGAGTGCTGTAGCCAAGGTAAAAGCCGAGATGGGCAAGGAGGTTGACCTTGTTGAACTCAATGAAGCCTTTGCGGCGCAGGCGATTGCCTGCCTCAAGGCTCTGAACATGGACCCAGAGAAGGTCAATGTAAATGGCGGTTCCATCGCACTAGGGCATCCCATTGGCTGCAGCGGTTCCAGAATTCTTGTCACGCTTATGTATGAGATGCAGAAGCGTGACTTAAAGGTTGGACTGGCAGGCCTTTGCGTGGGTGGCGGGATGGGGTTTGCCATGATAATCGAGCGTCAGTGGTACTATTAGAAATGCTTGGTGGCTATGGTATGCATTGCTTTTAATAAATGAGTATCTGGTCAGGGGGGAAGCGATAATGGAAAAGCTTATGGAGATACTGACAAATAACTATCCGAAGGAGGTTACCCTCCTAGACCAAAGACGCGTAGTCTTCCGTACTCTTCGGAAGGAAGATGAGAAGGGACTCCAGGCTTTCTTCTCTGAGCTGCCGTTTAGAGAGAGGGCCTGTCTGAAGGAGGATGTGGCTGATCCCAAAGTGATTGAAAGATGGATCTGCAATCTGGACTATGACAATCTGCTCCCACTCATCGCTTTGGACAATGGCAAGATCATAGGGGATGCAACATTGCACTTCAACCCGATAGGCTGGACCAGACATCAGGGAGAGGTTCGCCTCACCACTGACCTCAACTACCGCGAGAGGGGCCTGGGAACCAAGTTGGCTCAGGACATTATTCAAATTGCCAGTGAGCTCGGGCTTGAGCTGTTGAGCATAGAGATGTCACCGGAACTCCAGGAGGCCTTTTTCCTCTTTGAGAAACTGGGGTTCAAGGAGGCGGCTGTGCTCAAGGGATTTATCAGAGACTTAGAAGGAAATGAGGCGAATCTTGTTCTAATGCTAAAATATCTAAACGAGTGACTACCTCCAGATTGGCGGAAGACGCTCCTCTCTGAAAGACTCAATCGATAGCTTTTTTTGCTATCAAACCGACAAATGCCGGGCATGAAAGAAATTTAAAGGGATGCGCCGTTCGGCGCATCCCTTTAAATGGTCTCCAAGGGTTCCTCTGTTTTAGTACAGCTCTTCTGCTTTCTTGAAGTATTCGTCCACGGCCTTCTTCTGCTCGCTTCTCGTCTTTTTCGCATTGTCAACGCACAGATCAACCATCTTTGCGCC
>JBKQMP010000213.1:0-4584 GCA_052146665.1 Dissulfurispiraceae bacterium | reverse complement strand
CCTCGTGGCCGAATTCACCAAAGTGGACAAGGTTACCATTGATGAGATATGGGAGATTGTTACGCCGGTGGTGAGACTGGACCAGGCCCTGCTTGTGGACCTTGAGGACCAGACGCGATGGGTGCTGAAGAATAACTTGGCTAAGCGCTCGGATATGCCCAATTACCTTGATTTCATTTATGTTGATGGTCTCCAGGCAGTCAAGCCGGAGGCTGTAAGGTTAGTCCGGTAAAGAGAGAGGCTCATGAAGATTAAGACAAGGCTAAGAATCAACACCTTCATCTCCCTGGGCGTGGTCATCCTCATAGTACTTTCCCTTGTCTGGTCATTCCTGGAGGTGTCCAGGGCGACCCGGAATGTGGACCTGATTGAGGAAATGCGTAAAGTGGCCTTTGAGAGGATTTTATTGAGGGACGAATATCTTTTGCACGGTGAAGAACGTGCCGGAATCCAGTGGCATGCGAAGTCTGAAACCCTCCGCGGATTATTGGAGTCAGCCTCTAGACTTTTTTCAAGGAGTGAGGAAAAAGCGCTGGTGAAAGAAACGCAGAGAGACTTTGACGCTACGTTCACTTTATTCTCTGAGCTTATAGAGGATCATAAGAGAGAGAACCTCGCCGCTAAAAAGGTCCTTGCTTTCACTGAGAAGGAGTTGAGACTAGCCGGGCAGACATTTCTGAGGGCCTATGCCTTGAACGACGACATTGGAAGGCTGCATGAATCGGCCCAAAAGACGGCGACAAGCGCACGGGAAAGAGAAATTTTTATTATCGTCGTTTTCGTCGCTGGGGGAGTTATTGCGATCACCATAAATTCAGCCTTTATCAACAGAACATTAGCCAAACGCATTACGATGTTGCACAAAGGAGTTGAGATTATCGGGGCCGGCGATCTTGATTATCATATCGTTGCCGGGGGCGATGATGAACTTTCCGCCTTGGCCTTAGCGAGCAATGAGATGGCCGCCAAATTGAAACAATCGCATACCTCCGTGGAGAATTTGAAAAAGGAGATAGCTGAGCGTAAGCTGGCAGAAGAAGCGGTGCGGGAGAGCGAGGCGCGGTTCCAGATGATGGTTTCGAGCGTGAAGGACTATGCCATTATCATGCTGGACGCTGGCGGCCAGGTTGCGAGCTGGAACGCGGGTGCCGAACGCATCAAGGGCTATCAGGAGGATGAAATCGTCGGACAACACTTCTCGCGTTTCTATCCACAGGAGGACGTTGACAGCGGCAAGCCCGAACGGGAGTTGGCGGTTGCCGCCGCTGAAGGTCGTATTGAAGATGAAGGCGGACGGGTGCGCAAGGACGGCTCCCGATTCATGGCCAACGTGGTTATCACAGCCCTGCGCGATGACGCAGGCCAGTTGCGCGGTTTCGCCAAAGTCGTGCGTGACATCACTGAGCGAAAAAAGGCTGAGGAGGCATTAAACCGCTACACAGCGGAGCTGAAGAGAAGCAATGAGGAGCTTCAACAGTTCGCCTATATCGCGTCCCACGACCTGCAGGAGCCCCTGAGGATGATAGCCAGTTATCTTCAGTTGATTGAAATGCGTTATAAGGGACGGCTCGATAAGGATGCAGATGAATTTATAGCATTTGCGGTTGAAGGCGCAAACCGCCTGCAGAATATGATTGTGGGGCTTCTGGCTTATTCGAGGGTGGGGACAAAGGGCACACCCTTTGCGGAGGCCAACTGTTCAGAGGTTCTTGAAAAGGCAGTATCAAATCTTAAGATTACAATTGAGGAAAGCGGAGCGATCATAACTTCCGACAGGCTACCGGTTATCAATGCAGATGAAAGTCAGCTTATTCAGGTATTCCAGAATCTGATATCAAACGCAATAAAGTTTAAAGGGAGCGAGGTCCCCCGCATTCACATTTCTGCGGAAAAGAAAGATATGGAGTGGCTTTTCTCAGTAAAGGACAACGGCACCGGTATTCCCCCTCAATACAAGGACAGGATATTTAAGATTTTCCAGAGATTGCACGGAAGAGAATACCCCGGGGTCGGCATAGGGCTTTCACTATGCAGGCGGATAGTGGAAAGGCACGGGGGCGTAATATGGTTCGACTCAGAAGCTGGGGAAGGGACAACTTTTTATTTTACGATACCTATAAATCCCGCCAGAGAATTATCTCTAAACGGGATAAAGGAGGCAGCTAATGAATCTAAAGCCGATTGAGATCCTGCTTGTTGAGGATAATCCGGGAGATGTGAGATTAACGCAGGAGGTTATGAAAGATGCCAAGGTTAAAAATAACCTCCGCATTGTTTACGACGGAGTTGAGGCTTTAGCATTTCTTCATCATGAGGGTAAGTATAAAGATGCGGTGAGACCTGATCTGATTCTCCTTGACCTGAATCTGCCAAGAAAAAGCGGCCTTGAGGTGCTGGCCGAGATTAAGACCGATGATAATTTAAGGCGGATACCTGTTGTGGTACTCACGGTATCAAAAGATCAAGAGGATATAGTAAAGAGCTATAACCTCAGTGCTAACTGTTTCATAACCAAGCCTGTGGAGCTTCATCAGTTTTTAAATGTCGTGAAGTCGATAGAAGATTTCTGGCTTACAATAGTAAAACTGCCTCCGAATGGTAAATGTGACAAATGAATAAAGTGTGTCGGATATTGCTGATTGAAGATAACCCTGGCGATGCACGCCTTATTGAGGAGATGCTCAAGGAAATCGGCGATACATTCGAGCTGGAATGTGCAGAGCGTTTATCCTCAGGAATTGAACAAATTAAAGTCGGCACTTTTGATGCAATTCTACTGGACCTTGGCCTTCCGGACAGCCAGGGACTCGGTACCCTAACGAGGTTAAATGACGCCAAGCCCGAAGTCCCTGTTGTCGTGCTTACGGGTCTTGCAGATGAATCTGTCGGGACACAGGCGGTCAAGGCAGGCGCGCAGGATTACCTGATCAAGGGGCAGATAGACAAGAACCTGCTTGCACGCTCAATTCATTATGCTGTGACGCGCAAAAAAATGGAGGAAGCGCAGCTCGCGTCGGAGCTCAGGTATCGCCGGCTCTTTGAAGCAGCAAAAGATGGAATCATAATCCTCGATGCCGAAACAGGGATGATCATAGATGTGAATGCATTCCTGATCGCGCTATTGGGTTTCCCGCGAGAGGCATTCTTTGATAAGGCTATATGGGACCTGGGCTTCTTAAGGGATATCGTCCCAAACAGGGCCAACTTTCTGGAATTGCAGCAGAAGGGATACGTTCGCTACGACAACAGGCCGCTGAAAGCTGCCGATGGTCGGAGCATTGATGTGGAATTCGTCAGCAACGTCTATGAAGTGAACAGACATGATATAGTTCAGTGCAATATCCGCGACATCACCAAGCGCAAGCAAATGGAGGACTGGCAACATTTGGCTCATAAGACGCTGATGCTGCTGACCAGCGTGGGAGTCAATGAGGAGGTTTTTCGCAACGTTTTGGCGGAGGTCAAGAAGACCATAAGTTTTGATGCCGTGGCGATACGCCTGCGGGAGGGCGATGACTTTCCCTATTATGTGACTGCTGGCTTTTCTGAGGACTTCTTGCGCACAGAGCGTTTTTTGTGTGTGAATGACGCGGCAGAAGAGATTGAGCGCGACGGAGATGGAACTCCGGCTCTTGAATGCATGTGTGGAAACATCCTCCGCGGGCGGACCGACCCAGAGCTGCCGTTCTTCACTAAGGGTGGCAGCTTCTGGACTAACAGCATCACCCAATTGATGGCCTCAGCGACCGAAGCGGAACGTCAGACAATCATACGTATGCAATGTAATGGAGAAGGTTACGAATCGGTGGCGCTTATCCCACTGCAGGCTGACGGGGAAAAGGTAGGACTTCTGCAACTTAACGATCATAGGCCCAATCAATTTACTTTGGAGATGATCAGTTTCTTTGAAGGACTGGCGAGCAGCATAGCGGTCGCGGTCACCCGAAGGTGGACGCAGGAGAAGCTTAACGAAGAGAAGACATTTACTGAAAATGCACTGAATAATCTGGAAGACATGTTCATTGTTTTTGATTTAGAGGGAAGATTCCTCAGGTGGAATAAGACAATGAGTGCTGTCACAGGCTACAGCGACAGGGAAATAGCCTCGATGAAGCCTGCTGATTTCGTCCGCAATGATGACATGGAGCGATTGTCAAAGGCCATTCAATTGGCAGTTCAAGAAGGCAATGCCAGTATTGAGCTGGTAGTCGTTACCAAAGACGTGAGGCTAATCCCCCATGAATTCAGAGCTGCACTACTGAGGGATTCTAGTGGGACCCCAATAGGTATTAGCGCTGTAGGCAGAGACATCACCGAACGCAAGAAGAAAGAAGAGGAACTCGGCAAGCTAACCAGGATATTGCAGGCGAGGAACGACAGCAGCCGTGTGATGATAGAGGCCGAAGATGAGCATTGGTATCTTACTGAAGTCTGCCGGATTATCGTTGAGGATTGCGGTCATACCATGGTCTGGATCGGTTTTGCCGACGATGATCAAGATAAGACCGTCAGGCCAGTAGCTTACGCTGGCTTTGAGGAAGGGTATCTTGAGTCCGCGAATATCACGTGGGCGGATAAGGGCCG
>JBKQMP010000212.1:0-23824 GCA_052146665.1 Dissulfurispiraceae bacterium | reverse complement strand
TAAAGTCATTGCTCACTGTACTGACGGTTTGCATACCACTACTGCTCGCTGGAGTCGTATTGGGAACATTTATGTTCATCTTGCCGCCGATGCTCGGCAGCCATAGATAGGGAATAAGGGTGAAATGCCAATCATCATCCAGTTTGGGCTCTTCCGCATTGGCAATTGTGAAAGAGGCAAGCAGCATCACTGCCACTAGTGCGAACACTGCCATTTTTGATATCTTGCCTAGTAAATAATGCATTATCATCTTCTCCTCCGATCTGAATAATATTCGTAAAAATGGCGCTAATTAAGAACCTCCTGACTCGTGGTCGGGCAGATAGAATTAGCGTGATCCGCTTCAGTTACTCTCTTCTTTAACCTTAAAGAGTTTTATCTTGCATTTACACGACAATTGAGCGTTGTTCGCCTTTGGACATTCCACAACTCGGCCTCCCCCTGGTTTGAGGCCTCCGCAAAACATCGCAATATCATCCTCACACGCCTGGTCTGCTTCTTTGAGTGCCTCTTTCACCTGTACAAGATGCATCCTACAGGCAGGCGAAAGTTGCGCTTCATTCTGCTTCAAACATCCCGCCGTACGTCCATCACCTGGCTGGATATTATACCACAGAACTTCGCGATGTCTCCTGCGCAGGGCTTTGCTTCCTGCGTGAATGCGCTTGATGCGATTACCACAACTACCAAACACGCCAGGGAAAGTACTATCAGTCTCTTCATGCTCTGCCTCCTAATTAGCTGTTCATGTAGACACCTAAAGGATGTTGCCGAAGGTGCACTGTCTCAAAGTATAGGCAGCACACCAGAATTTTCCCTAACGGCAGCCAAAACCACCGCCTCCGCGGACGCCTCCAAAGCCACCACCGCCCCAACTCTATCCAACGCCTAGGCCAACCTGCGCCTCGCAGAGCTTCTGGGTTGCACTGGGTTTTTCCTCCTCGGCAAACACCAAAACAAAGAGGGACAGAGCCAACCCCGATTCCAGTGGACTCGCTATTAAACTTTTCATCTCACGAGCTGTTGACATGGTCTTTATCACGCAACGGAAGCGTTATCATTGTCAGCGTTCCATCTCATATCAGCAAAATCTTACGACAATTAGCATTACTTCCTTCTTATTAGTAGGGCCTGCTCACGAATGCAGGAGGCTCCTTATCCGCTTCTGCTATCTGAAGCGGGCGGCCTCAGCGAGCCGCCCGCCGTGAAGGCTATACCGGTTAGTCGCTAGCGCCGTGGCTCGCCCTCTGCGCCTGTTCCATCTTTTTAGCCATCTCCGCTTTCACCGCGTCAAGATTGAAGCTTGCGCCACGCTGCATCGGTGGGTAATCGAGGAAGGTCTGAATTTCCTTGGCTATCAGCTGCTGGACGAACACGAAGCGCCAGAATTCATACTTGAACCAATCGAAGTATTGCTGCGACCCATCCTTCGTCCCGTTGTTGGGCCAGCCCTGGCGCTCGAATGGATCCAGGCGCAGGTTGATCAAGTAGGGCACGTCAGGGTGCGTCTTTTCTCCCAACCAGCCCCCGGGCTGATCAATGAAACGATACTTGTAATCATCAATGCGGACCGCACCGATCGTGCTTTCACCTAAGTAGAAGATTTCGTGACGCGCCGATGGACCTTTGCCCGTAATGGCGTCCATCTGATTATAGCCATCCAGATGGTTCTTGTACGTCCGGTCGCCGAGCTTTACGCCCTTGAGCAACTGGTCGGTGATGTCCGGATTACCGGCTGCGGCCAAAAAGGTCGGAAACCAGTCCATGCCGGAGAAGATGCCGTTTTGAACCGAGTCCGCCGGAACGTGGCCGGGCCAGCGCAGGATGCAGGGTACACGGAAGCCGCCCTCCAGGACCGTCCCTTTGCTCTGTGCGAACGGCGTGGTGCCACCATCGGGCCAGGTGAAAAGTTCGGTGCCGTTGTCAGTGGTGAAAACGACCATGGTGTTGTCATCCAAGCCCAGATCCTTGAGCTTCTGCATGACCAAGCCTACGTCGTCATCGAGCTGGGCCATGCCGGCTTCCTCTTCCGTCCAGCCATTCTCCGAATTGCGCAGTTTCTCATACTTCTCCGACAGATGCGTAACGATGTGCATGCGCGTCGGATTCAGCCAGACAAAAAACGGCTTGCCGTCCGCTTTGGCCTTTTCCATGAACTTCAAGGCAAGGTCGCGGATTTCGTTGTCCACGGTCTTCATCCGTTCGGGATAAAGCGTGCCAGCATCTTCGATCTTCTGCTTGCCGATCTTGCCCCAGCGCGGCATCTCGGTCGGATCATCCACGTCGGTCGCCCAGGAATGAACCATGTTGCGCGGTCCGACCACGTTCAACAGCTGCTGCGGATAGGCGGGGTGCGAAGGGTCTTCCATCGCGTCCAAGTGATACAGATAGCCGAAGAACTCGTCAAAGCCGTGAACGGTGGGCAGGAACTCATTAAGATCGCCTAGATGGTTCTTGCCGAACTGGCCAGTCGCATAGCCCTGTGCTTTGAGCGCGGTGGCAATGGTGCAGGCTTCCGCCGGTATGCCGATCTTGGCACCCGCCTGCCCGACAGTGGTCATGCCGGTGCGGATGGGCAATTCGCCGGTGATGAAATTCGCGCGGCCCGCCGTACAGCTCGCCTCGGCGTAGTAGTCGGTAAACAACATGCCCTCCTTGGCGAGTTTGTCGAGATTCGGCGTCCGGCCGGCCATCATGCCGCGATGGTAGGCGCCGATGTTCCACATGCCGATGTCGTCACCCATGATAACGATGATGTTCGGCTTGTCCGCCGCTTGCGCCGGACCTGCGATAAAAGCCAGACCGGCTACGATTAGGGCAAAGACAGTTGCTATTGCTTTCTTTCTTTGTTTCACATTCTCCTCCTTGTTTAAAATTGCTCTTTACCAAAAATCCATGTCTTATTTCTCAGGAATATTACATTTGAATGTCTTTGTTAATTTCGATATTTCTCTTTCCTCACCTCCTTCCTTAGTGGTGCACTTCTTTAACTGTCTGCTCATTCCCTCTCAGGGCTTACTGCTTCCCGCCCAAAATCTCCTCAAGAAGCATCTCTGCATCCTTGTACCCAGGATACTTCGTAACAATCTTTTGTAGCGTCCTGACTGCCTCATCCCTGTCTCCCTTCTGGTTTAAATAGAAAGCAAGTGTAAAGGCATACCTTGGTTCCTGAGGCCTGAGTTCCGCTGCCTTCCTGCACCACCTCACCGCCTCGCTGATTCGGTCCTTTGAGGTGATGACACAAAGGTTGTACGCTGCCTGTGCCATCTGGGGATCAGCTTTCAAGGCCTTCTTCAGATATGTCTCCGCCGGCTTTGGCTCATTCTTCTCTGCCTTCACAAGACCCATATTGAAGTTCGCCGCTGCATTATCAGGCGCTATCTTGAGGGCCTCCTGCAGGGATTTCTCGGCCTTGCCGCTGTCTCCCATCTGGGCAAAGGCGATTGATGAGTTCACCATGGCCATAACTGCCTGTGGCTCAAGTTTGAGAGCTACCTGGTAAGAAGCAACCGCCTTCTTGATCTCGCCCCGGCTCAGCTGGTAGTTGCCCATGTTGTAATGGGATGTCCATTGATCAGGCCGCGCCATGATGAATGCAAGGTATTCCTTCTTCGCCTTTTCAACCCTGGCCTTCATTTCACCCGTGAGCCCGTCCGTAGGATACCCTGCAAGTCCCGCAGCTGCGCGCGTCCTCACCAGCCGGTACTCATCGCCTGTGGCATCAAGCAGGGCTTCCACGCCTTCGCGGGAAGGTCTGATGGAAATGGTTGCAGCTGCTGCGGCTCGAACCAAAGGTGAGGGGTCTTTCATGGCTGTGAGAAGAACTGGAGTGATCCGTTCGTCCGTCGACGCTGCCATAAGCCTTATGAGGGAAGCGGAGAAAACCTCGTCGCGATCCTCGCTCTGGACGTACGAGAGCATATCCGACAGTTTGCTCCAATCGCGCTTGCGGGCCGCATCAATGAGTGATGCTCGTTTGAGTATGGGTGCCTGATAGTCACGCTTCCTCCATTCCCTCACGTATTTGTCGGCCCACTCTGCGTCTTTGTCGTTATGACAGATGTTGCAGGCATTCGGCGACTTGTAGGCCATTGTCGCTGCCGGCGCGGGTGGAAGCATGGAATGGTCGCTCCGGTCCATCCGCGCGAAGGCAGTCATGGGCATATGACATGAGATACACTTGCCTGCATCGCTTTCCGCGGGATGGTGCATATGCTCCGTGGGGTTACTCACTTTATCAGCATGGCAGGGCATACAGGCATCATTAAACTTTTCTTTTTTGAACCGATAGCGACCGCTCGACGTATGGCAGTGAATGCAGTCAAGATTGCCGGACTTAACGCATGGGCTCAAGCGCCATGACGTTAATGTATAGTTCTCTCCCAGATCACGGCCGTCAGGATAATAATCGGGATCCTCCAGAGTTACCAGATCAAAATGGTCAAAGAACCGTTCCCCAGGCTTGTACTCAAGGGTCAGCGGGCTGGCCTTTGCATGGCAGCTCGAACAGAGATCGTTGCGCTGCTCCTTAGTCATCGTCTTCGTGCGGATGAGTCCCAGTTCAGGGAGGGGCTGACCCTTCGGTGTCGCCCTGGCTATCTTGATGTGCTCTGCTGACGGGCCGTGGCATGTCTCACAGTTGATGCCCGGCTCGGTCCAGCTGGTGTGATAGGTATCAGTTTTAGGATCGTAGTTGGTGGACAGCTGACTCACGTGGCAGCTGTAACATGCGGTGTTGAAGGTGTAAGGAGATTCCTTCCAGTTGACCGCCTGGCCCCTTTCACCTCCCGAGAAGTGCCGAATACCGCTGGCAGCCGTATCGAACCATTCTTTCTTGTTCACGTCATAGGCAACCGGTAGGGTCTGGAGCCTGCCCTTTTTGAATGGGGTCAGAAAGTAATAAACATTCTTTCCGCCCAGGACATGCTCAATTTTATATTCCTTCTTCCCCTTTGCACTGGTTTCCATAACAACGCCTTTGCTGATATCGGCTCGGTACCTCACCTTGCCGATTGCTACATCGTTCTGCTCGGGCGTAAGCCGGGCTTTGGCAAGTTCAGGCGTGTAAGGTTGCATCGCTAGCCCGTGCATCGAGGTGGACCATAGCGTATAGAACTTCTCATGGCACGCCCGGCAGCTGGAAGAGCCGGCGTAGGAGGTGAGCTGGCTTTCATCAGCGTGTGCCCGTGCTGACCAGACAAGAACCAAAAAGACGAGAAGCGATGAAATGAACTTAATCTTTGCCATGATGTCGGCCCCTTTCTAAATGCACAATAGCTGCTTCCGCATCGATCTCGAAAAGAAGCTCTTCACGGCAGACATCGGCTACGACACAGACCGCAGGAAATTCTTCCAGTCCGCGCTCCGTTGCCATTTCTCGGAATATTTCGACATACTCAGGCCTTTTCACAAATATAGTTGCAGCGGCTATGTCTTTCAGGCACCCCCCTTCGCTGCCGATGAGCGTCTCGATCCTCTCAAGAGTGCTGTTGATCTGTCCGCGGATATCATTAATAAATTGGCTCTTCCCCCGTTGGTCGATTGAGGCGGTGCCTGAAATCTCAATAAGGGAAACGTCAGGCTCCTTAATCAGTGTGCCCCGCGAAAAGGCCGAGCCGTAACGGAAGGCATCCAGCTGTGCCACATTCGTCAGCTGTGTTACCGCGGGACGGATGCCGGATTCTCCAATTATCGCCATCAGGTCCATGGTAGCTGCCGTACCTGAAGACGTTTCACCCCTGATCCCCGTGCTTGCAGGAAGCAGGAGGTCCCTGTCGCCGGGACCGGGCATGATACCAAATTCCCCGTACTTTTCATTCCTCACTTTGTTGAAAGCGGCATACCAGTCCAGAATATTCGACAGATAAAACCAGGTCCTGACCACCTCACGATAGGATGCGCCGTTTTCACGGAGTATCCGCTCTGCTCGATCAAGCATATGACGCACTTGGACATGCCTTGTCCCATTGCCATTTGGACTGCCGTCCATCCCATTAATGTTTTGGAGCACCAGATAAGTCACCAAACCGCGCTTCCATCCTCGTCCGCATGGGTGTTTTCCATCCATTATTGTCCAGACATCGTTCGGACTGCTTGAGGATACGGCATGGATGATAGTGCCGGCAAACCCTTCACCCCAGGGTGGATTGCCCTCAATGTAGGTGACCGGATTACCCGAAGCAATACCGCAAGCCCGGAGCGCTCGATCTCGCGCTGCCATCACAGAAGCATCCACGCTCAGGCTGCCAAAAATGCGCTCCTGAACAACCTCAAGGCCGTTCTCCCTGAGCGCTTCAGCAATCCTCATATAGGTTTCCCCTGCGGCCCGCGCAGCATCTGCGGGAGATCGTACTGATGAAACGAGGTATGCCCCCTGTCCCGCCCATGTCACGCTGATCTTAGCCGCCGATTGTTCACAGACCATTGACTCACTATTCATCTTCTCACACCCCTAACACCTACCTGTTTACATTCCCCGGCTTTTCTGTAATGGAGGGTGACACGTAGGTTTTACCCCTCAGTACCGCTTCCACCGCCGGAATGAGGTCAATGACTGCCGTCCTCTTAAGCACGAAACCTTTTGCCCCTGCAGCAAGACACTCATCAATGACTGTTTGTTCGTCATGTGCGCTCAAAATGATGAACCTTTGTTCGGGACTCACTCCCTGAAGCAGCCTGGCTACGTTCCCCCCCTAGAATACCGGCATCGACAGATCCACGATCACAAGGTCGGGCTGGACCCTCGCAACAGCCTCCATAAGGGATTGATCGTTTGCCACCATGAACATCACGTCAAACATATCCTTAAGAAGAGCCCGCACACCATCCAGCATGGCCGGATGGGCATCAGCGATCAGTATTAGCTTTCGTTCCAATGAGTTCCCTCGCGTTTCTGCATCAATATTAATCATTACGGAGCACAGTGCCTGCCGGTGAGGATCGGGAAGACAGAAAGCCACCATCAAAGAGAACGGTAAGAGGCAAGGCAGGTTATCGAGTTTGGGTGGCTTCTTACGTTCAAGTATAGCAGATACTGGTGTGATTGCAACCAGGAAATGTACTAGTTTTGTGAACTATTTATCCTAGCGGACTCACGAGGCTTTACCGTGTTTCACCGCATACCGAACCAATTCTACCACCGTTTCGATGCCCAGATCTTGCATCATCCGGTATTTATGGTATTCCACGGTCTTCATGGATATATTTAAAATCGTGGCAATCTCTTTTACGGTGTTGCCTTCTGCCAAGAGCTGTAACATCTCACGCTGCCGGGCTGTGAGGCCGCTGAAGGTCTCAGCCCCTAGATGGGTTCCTTCCTTCTAGGAGTGCATGAGCTCTCCGGCAATCAAGGGCGGCACGTAAGTTCTACCTTTGAGCGCTTCCCTGATAGCCGTGACAAGCTCATCAGAGGCCGAATGTTTCAAGACGTAGCCCGAGGCCCCCGCCTTAAAGGCGCCCACCGCATAGGAAACATCGGGATGCATCGTGAGAAATACAACCTTGATCTGTCCGTGCGCCTTTTTGATCTGACCAACGGCCTCTATGCCATTGAGCATCGGCATCGAAATGTCGACAACTATCACATCGGGGCGGAGCCTTTGGACGGCGGTGACGAGCTCTCGACCGTTCGCGACGGTACCCGCGATGTCGAAACCGGAAACCTTGACTATACCCTCACTATCTCCCCGTTCTCACTCACAAACTCCGGGGACTCACATGAGTACAGCTGTCCTAATAAAGGCACCACCGTGTTACCCTCAAGCTCCGCCGCCACGACATTACACGTCCAGTAGCCGTTGCCGATCTCATCCTCGCTGCCGTCACGTACCTTCCCCAAATATTGCATCTTCCCGGCATATTTCTTCTGTATCTCGCTCGGGTCCAAGATGAGCAGGGTATCTTTTCCCACCAACGGCGGCGCAAGTCTCAATAGATTGTCCTGAACCTTTGCTCCTAACCCAGGGCGCAATAGCTGCCGTGACGACCGTTCTTCCACCTTCTTGACCTTTATCCTCTCCTCCAGTAGCCGCGCTACCTTCGTTAATACCACAGACTGACTTGCCTGTATCCCATAGACTATCTCCGCTATGAAGCGTCCGGCAACTTTGGACGACTCCACCGAAAGTGCCCTCGAAAAGACCACTATCTTGTTCCTCAATTTCCTCGCCATTTTGCTACAATCCATTTGACCTCCTCCCTGATATACCTTGGTTGCCAATCACTTCTAAGATATACCATAGGAGGTCACCTTTACTTCCTACACCTATAAAAAGTTCCCCCATTTTTTCCTAAACAGACTACAACCACTTCGTTTTTCACTCAATCCTTACTGCTGCAATGGTTTGCTGGCTCTAACGCTTAATTATTGGGGGAACTCCTGACAGGGGCATGTCCACTAGGAGTATCCGTCATCTTGTAAGATAAAGACTGTCACTTTTGTTATCCAAAATCCTTACAGGAAAATCAGACTGAAGACTACTTTATTTGTCACTCGACTTTAATATACTTAAATACATCGTTCAACGCTTTTCAACTTATTCAGAGCACCAGAGAGCGAGCTTAAACCAATGCTAATGCGTTTGCGAGGAGTGAATCAGCGATACGTGACTGTAGGCTGAAAACCATTATTGACAAGAAGCTAGAAGAAGCGTAGAAGAGGAGGAAAGAAATGAGTTCTACAGATAATCTTCAACCGGGCTACACAAGGCGTAGTTTCTTAAGTACTACACTGAGCCTTGCCTCAGCAGGAGCAGTTTCGCTATTGCTTTCTGATGACATTGCTGCCAGCGATAAGCCAAAACTGCGCACTTACAATGGCGGCACCGACCCCTATCCGATACCATGGCTTGATAAAAACGGCAGTCATAACCAGCCAGCAGGCCCACAATTGGAACCGTCACACATCTACCATTTCAAAGGGCGAGTCGCCAGGTGCGCCGGTTTTGTGGGTATGGGCACTGACAACCGCGGCAATCGAATTGCGTTCGGCACACCCACAACTGACTATGGATTTATGCAGGGAGAATACTTTGCAGGACGCACTCCTCAGACAGGGGCATTCACTCATATATGACTCACATTGTTTCAGGGGCAGGCTACTCCTGAAAACCAAATTCATGATTTTCATCCTCCTATTGCACCTTCTGGGCTGTATTGGGTCGTTCCTATTCCAAAAGGGGGCCTTATTATTAGTCCCGACGGTCGAACTGCGACACTCGAGATGAAAAATGTTGCGGTTGTTGATCAACCTAAGTGGCCTTCCCTTGAAGCTGTGGGCAGGCCAGCCATTATGAGTTTTAAGATGACATGGAAAGCCACAGATGAAAAAATCATTTATGACGATTCACAAAAACAATTCCGGGTCGAAGGCTATCTCGCTACAGCACAGCTTGAGGCACAAGTTAAAGTTCCATCAATAAGCTTCTCGTGGGAATCCGATCCGCTATCAGAGTCGCACGCCAATTTTGCAATCATCGGGGATGAAGTGAATGGACGATACTATAAAAACCCTTGACGTAGTCTGTTTATAGGCTGTAGGGAGTCCATCCGAGGATTTGCAGGTGTCAGCAAGGAGTCGAATCGGGTAAGGAGCGGTTGCTCATTGTTACTTGCCGCAACACTCTGCATGCTGGTTCCCACGAGGAGTTTCTACGAAGTGATCGTGCCGTAGTTGGATAATGGAGAGTGCATCCCGAGACTTAGTATATATACGGAAGTAAGCCCCTGCCGTTGGAAAAATCCGTTGCCCAAGCCACAATGGGTTGACAGGGTGTCGGCAAGATGCCAATAGGTTTTTTGATCGGAGCAGAAAATTCGTACTATAATTGTATAAAACTCATACTTCAGGAGGCGCGATATGAAAGGAACGACAATAACAACGACGTTAGTGCTTTGCCTTTTATTGGCTTTTACCACAACTGGGTTGGCTATAGACATCAATATAGGAGGCGTAGAGATCGGGATAGGGGCACCGCCTCGCGCGCAATTTGCCAGTCCACCCGAACTCGTTCCGATACCGGGAAGGTATGTATATTTTGTTCCTGATATTGACTTTGACCTCTTCTTTTACCACAACGTGTGGTATCGGCCTTATAAGGGGCACTGGTTCAGATCCGATAATTATGCCGGCTCATGGGAACAGGTCCGCGAAGTTCCCCCTGCTTTGATAGACCTGCCGCCTGATTATAGGACAATTCGGCGTGGGTATTACCGTGTCCCTTACGGCAAAGTCCAAAATAATTGGGAAAGATGGGAACGGGAAAAATATTGGGACAGAGAAAGTAGAGAATCTGAAAGAGAGAGGGAAGAAAGAGATATCGAGCGTGATCGCGATAAAAACCACTATTAGAAAAATAAACTGAGGGGTTGATCCCACAAGGGTCTGCTCCTCAGATAGCACTCAAAGCTCTCGTCTTAAGAGCAAACGGGCCATTTCCATTTATCCCGCATCCCCTTAATTGCGAGCGACCTATGCACATTTATATCAAGCTTCCATGAAACGTCTTTAAACAGGGGATGCCGTCAGTCCGGTTCGGAGCAACGGAGCGGAAGTCAGGTTTTCAGGCTCGAGACTGAACAGCCTGTGTTTTAGGCAGTCCAGCGGCATTGAATAGGTCTATTTTGACTGTTCTCAGAAGTTTCGCGAAATTTGCAGTAGGATTTCATGCCCGCCATACTTGTCACTTCGTATCTCGGAGAAACCGTAATTGTAAGAGAGCTGCATACGGGTATTAAAGAAAAATCCTGTAGTCAGCCGACCCCCCAGCGAGGAGAAAATGTCGTTTTTTGAAGTCGTATCGGTTAAATTCGGACCTGTCTGTCGCAGCCGGTCGAGCCAGCCTAATGATGCATCGAAGCTCAGGTAGGTAAAAAAGAGCGCCTCCCACCGGTACTCGCCGACAGCCACCACATAATGTTCTGGAAAGTATTCCTGGATGATCGCACCGGGAAGGACAGGCCGCCATGCGGAGCCGTATTCTTCGCCTATTTCGAGGACGCCACCCCCAATGCGAGGCGCAGAGAACCGGTCCAGATCGCTGCCAATTCCTGCGTGAAGTGACCCTAGAAGCCGGTGGCGGTCGCTGTCTACCCCTGGCACTGCTCCTGCTCCCAACAAATACCCGCTGGCCGAAAAATATTCTTGGCCGCCGGTCTCCAAGCCGTCCAAACCCCAATTCTTCCAATTGGTGCGGTTGGCGTTAATCAAGTCGGCACCCGCTGCAAAGCCGCTATGAGGTAAAGACAGCAGGTTGCGCTCTAAAGCGTCCCATCTCACCTGTAAATGTTCGCGAAGCTCGAAAGTGTCTTTTGGCTTGACAAAATTAGAAGCCGTGTATGAACCTTTGCCAAAATAAAAAAACCCAGGCTCAATAGTTAGGTCAATAGCCAGCATATTGTCCTGATGGTCTGGATGCACTTTCTGGCGGTATCCGAAGCCGAACCCAGGCCTGACATACCCCCAGAACAGCTCCTCGGATTTGACGGCGTTGCCGTCTACCACCTCATATTGAGAAAAGGGAAGCGTGTAACTATCAAATGTGAGGACCCATTCGAAATGCCCGAGATCCGGGGAGGAGCCAGCCCAAGAGATATCATTGTATACTCCTGCTATGTCTGCTCGAAAGAGGCTGTGGTCATCCGGATGACGCCATAAGTAAAGCGCTCCAAAAGGAATGACCCCCCTATTGTCCGCCCCGGGTAAATTAAACTGCACGCCAAAATCAAACGCGGTGACCGAACGCCTGTCTTCGGGCTGAACCGTAATTTCTCGTCCGAACAATTCGGTCCTGAACCCCTCCCCAGCCCGTGGAGTACGATATGCCTCGCTGTCTGAGCTCAGCAAGGGTTGCAATTCGTCTTGATGCGCCGCCGGCGTATCATCGGCAGTCTGGGCAGCGGCAATTCCCTGACCCCAAAAGACACCAGTCAAAAGCAGCCATAAGAAAAGCATCTGCAGAAACGAGGGTTGCAGTAAATAGTTTTTCCGCTGATAGACGTCCATGAGGGCCTCCTAAAATCAATGTAAGTTCAATGCATAGCAAGAATTCTAAGGAATTAAGGCATTATAGGGTAAAATTTATCCCGTGCTCGTTTCAAAATGGCTCCATGCATGATAATTTAGACAGTATTTTTAGTGAAACTCCGCACGGCAAGCCACGGAGCATTTTAAATGCAGCTTAAAGCAGCCGCATTTTGGATTATTTCTATCAAAATTTTTTTATCGATAAAAAAGCATTTTTATCCTTAATAAAAACATTTAGCGCGGGGCCTCGCGTGTCTTCTGCTCTGAAGATAGTGTATGTTAGAAAAACTGTAAAAATCATCATCATGAGCGGACGCCACCAGAATCTAAAATTAGCGTCTATCAAGTAACATACTTCTGTTGGCAGAGGGCCGAGTGAGATACCCATGAATAACAATCCCCAGCCAATCTTTTGAGAATTTTCGATCCAAAGACAACGGACGGCATAAATAGCTATAACGGGACCTACCACAACATAGCTATTGCCTTGAGTCATAGGGTTAAAGAGCATGAGATATGTGGAAGCCAGTCCTAGGAGAAGCAAAGCCCGATCGGGATCACTTTTTCGTCTTACGCTAAACAGGCATACTATGATTGTCAATGCTCCTGCACCAATCCTGACAACTTGCGAGCCCACACCGGTAAGACCGAATCCAATAGACCGCAGCAAACCATTGAAATCAGCAAAACGATGTTCGGTAGTTAGGGAAGAAGTCAATAGTCGCGCCAGAACCTGCCGATACTCAGTAATAACATAAAGTGGATCGGCGAACATGAAAGGCAGGGTTAAGAATATAATTAAGCCTGAGGCAAGCCTCCAAGCTAGGGGTCGATAGACAATAAACGCCAAAATTAGCATTACGACTCCAAGAGGTTTGATTGCCAGCGCACCTATGAGACAAAGAGAGGCAGTCCACCACCGCGAGCTGGCAAGACTGGCAGCTGCATGGAGGCCTAACGCCCCGAATATGAGGTTGGCTTGACCATTGCGTAAAGCTCCAACTGCGGAACTGATTGCGACAAACGAGGCATACAAAAAAAACCGTTCGTTTTCAAGCAGGTCTGACGACTTGAGTATCCGCCGTAAACCCCAACATAACAATGCAGCTGAAAGCACACGCCAGAGTATATCACCAGGGAGAAATGGTAAAAAATCAAAGGGCATAAAAAGAAGGATGAACTGAGGAAAATAAAAAAAACTGTTATCGAGATAAAGGGGTTGGCGTAAGAACCATCGTTCAACAGCTTTATGATAAGCGGGAGTATCGGTATGCGTATATGGAGACGATATAACTATTATGAGTACTACTAAAACAGCCGTTACCCACATGGAATAAGCGATTCTTTGGTAATGAGATGACTTCTGCTTCTGAAACTCCACTCTTTTCCTTTCCAAAAATTGACAACACTCCTCAGACCACCGCTATATTCCACTAAGAAAAGCGTTCAATATTTCAATACAGGATAAGTCTTGTTCTCATCCGTTTTCAATATCCTTCAGAATCGATCCGCCTTGGAAATACTGGGTCCTTGATATAGTACCCTCTGCCATCGGTATTCTTAAATTCATTTCTCATACGGAACAAGGTTTCGGAGATCAATGTTTCTGTTGGCCGATATATTAAGGGCTATCCATAAGTTTTATTTATCGAGTATCTCTCTCACCTTCTTTAGAAGCTGTTTTTGTGAGATCGGCTTTGAGATTAAGTCTAATCCTTCGTCAAGCAATTCTTGTTTTTGGACTGTTTCTCCCGTGTAACCACTCGTGAAGAGAGTTTTGACACCGGGCCTCGCTCTCTGTATCTCCCTGTATGCCTCCATTCCATTTTTTTTTGGCATTACCACATCAGTGATAAGAAGATCTATTCTATTCTTATTTCTCATGAATTGTTTTACTGCGTCTTCTCCATCCTCTGCTTCTATCACTTTGTAGCCAGACTCTTCCAATAGTGTCTTTACTACCTCCCTCAATCTTGCATCGTCTTCCGCTAACAGGATTGTCTCCGTTCCACCTTGCATTAAAAACTGCTCTTCCGTCTCCGCTTTGGGGGTGCTAAACTGCATTGTCGGTATATATATCCTGAATATCGTACCCTTGCCAAGTTCGCTGTATACATTGACGAATCCCTTATGCTCTTTGATTATTCCATATACCATCGCCAGCCCCAGTCCTGAACCTTTCCCCACTTCCTTCGTTGTGTAAAACGGCTCAAAAATTCTTTCCTTTACGTTTTCATTCATCCCAATCCCTGTATCTGTCACTGACAACAGGGCATATTTGCCTATCTCACCGTATCCATGTAGCTCCACGAATTTTCTGTCGATCTCTATCTGTTCAGTACTCATAGTTATTGTGCCGCCTTTTGGCAAGGCATCTCTCGCGTTAGTCACAAGGTTTATCAGTACTTGCTCAATCTGTCCTCTGTCCACAAAAACTAGTATGTTTTCATCTGACAGCTTTGTTCGCAGCTCTATGTCCTCTCCTATGACTCGTATCAGCAGTTTGCTCGTTGTCTCGACTATCTCGTTCATATCCGCAACTCTCAGGTCCATCCTCTGTTTTCTGCTAAAAGCCAACAGACTGCGTGTCAGACTGGCTGCTCTGTCTGACAGCTCTAATATCTGGTCAGTATAGGTCTTTTTCAGGTCTTCTTTTGGGCTTATCTGGATCAGGGTGGCATAGCCCATGATCGCACTAAGGATATTGTTGAAATCGTGGGCGATCCCCCCGGCAAGTTGTCCTATTGCCTCCATTTTCTGTGATTGGATGAGTTGCTGTTCCAGTGTCTTACGTTCTGTTATATCATGGTAAATAACTATATTTGAATCTTTTATCGATGCCATCCTGAACTCAATATCACGGAAAGACCCGTCTTTACACGTTACTCTCCATTCCCGAGATTCTGTTTCTTTTCCTTCCCTTATCGCCTTGCTCGCAGCTGCTCTCCAGCTATGCATTACCTTTGCCCTATATTCCTCATTGGGGTATGCAAGGAGCCACCAAGCGTCTACTGAGGGAATATCTTCTATAGTGTATCCGAAAGTTTCAACGAATTTACAATTGAAAAATATAAAGTTGCCTTTCTTGTCCGCTACTGCAATCGCAATCGGAATGCGCTCTATAAGCTGCCTGAAGTTCTCCTCATTCTTCTTTAATGCTTCTTCAGCTAGCTTTCGCTCAGTGATACACTGCAAAGTCTCGATGACTGCGACGAGCTTACCTTTGCTGTCATATATTGGAGCGGCGTCGAAAAGAATATATCTGTTCTTCTTATTTAGATTCGGGTACCATCCTTCTGCGTGCAAGGCATTGGAGGCAAGCGTGGATTTCGCATACACGGCGTACAAGTCAGAGAGTCTATCAAAATCGGCATCAATAACGATATCCGCAAGACATGGACGCTCATGGTCATAAAACGCTTTCCACTGCTTGTCTGTTCCGATCATCTCAGCAGCCGGAATGCCGGTGAGCTCCTCGCACGCCTTATTCCATGTCAGAACCTTATGATGAGGATCCAGTACAAAAGTTGCCACTGCAGAGTTTTCCATCAAATTTTCAGCAAACCTTTTTTGTTCGAATAAGGAATTCTCCATGCGAATATGTTTTGTTATGTCTTGTACTATCCCCACACCGCCTGTGATCCTACCATTCCGGTCAAAGATAGGGGCGGTGCGCAATGAAATCCAGAGTTCCGCTGGGCCTGTTGTTGCTCGATCACTGCCCTCATAATAACCTTTATCTCCTTCTAGTGTTTTGCGGATAGCAGGCAATATACGCTGATCCTTTAATGTCTTCAGGTCAAGCCCCATCAATTTGTCTCGACTTGACAGCAGGTTGTCTATAGTGATGTCATTGCAATCAGTTATACGAAGATCAGTATCATAGATAAATATCGCCATCGGAGTATTTTTGAAAAGAAGACGCCATTTCTCTTCGCTGTTTTTCAGCGCTTGCTCTTCCCTTTTCAGGTCGGTTTCCTGCTTCTCCAAGTATTCAATTCGTTGGCGCAGTGTTATCAATTCATTTATGAGTTGTTCTTTGGTTTTATCACTCATTTTATGACTTTCTTAACCAGCACTGACTTTCGTCACACTCCTTGTTTGAAACACTTAGCTGCCGAGACTCCCCAAAGCAAGTACTCAAGAGACAGCGGTGATGGAACCGATGATTATGTCCGCTCCGCCAGCGACGGCTCAGGTGCGTCTCTTCTTGTATAAAATTCATTCTTGCCTCTGCGAACGTACCACCGGCCAAGCGTCTTCTAAAGTTTGAACGTACTTGTCACTCGTTAAAGGGCGAATAGTTTGGTAAGATTGTCTAATGCCTTCTCACTCTCCATCGCGCTGCTGCGGGTCTCTCTGAAGACTTCGATGACCATCTCTCCCTCCATGACAAAACTATAGCATAAGCGAGACGGTTTGAAAAGATAAGAAGTGCATCAAATCAAAAGGCGGAGGATCTCGTCTACGGGTATTTTGTGGCAACACGGATGAAATCCAGATTGGTAATCATTGGAATAAGGAGTTGCTGGAAAAGGAAGTCAAACATTTAGTTGAGAAGTTTCTTTCGGCAAGGGGCTGGAATTCTCTCCAGAGAAGACCAGCACTAAGTAGATTGATAAACATTTCGATTTTTTAAGCGCAAGCATTAGCAAATACAGCCAGCTCGTGGTGATGTGTTTGAGGCCGAATGAAAAGATCGGCAACGAAGCACACCCCGACATGGACCAGTTCTTCCGCATCGAAGAGGGGACTGCCGGATTCGTATTCGATGACAAGGAAGACCATCTTGTGGGCAATGGTAGCGTGGTTGCAGTACTTGCGGGCACTTAACCACAACGTAGTCAACACGTCTTCCAACAAACAGCTCAAGCTATACACGATATAGAACTCGCCGGATCATGCTGCTGGGACAGTGCATAAGACGAAAGCCGAGGTAGATGCTGCTGAGGCCGAGGAACATCGCTGAAAGCCCTCCATCGTGCACTCTGCAGGCTCATTGAACATTGAGCTGGAAGATACAGACGGATTATGTATGCTCCCTTTCCTCCCTGGAGTGGGGGGAAGTGCGTGAAGAGAAAAGTTTTCACGTCCCATGATAATTTCTTTCCAGTATAGAGTGATCTGAGCACGCTGAAGATATGAAAGAACCACGCCATGTCTTAAGAATACCGAGAACGTTGCGTGCTTCAAGCAATCAGAAATCTGGCCGATCTTGAAATCTATTGATTACTGTGTGTTACAAAACTGTGTTGACCTTAGAAAATATATGCGTGCTTTACTCTGCCTATCATGATACAATTTATTCATGAAGAACACGCTTTTCTTTATCATCTTTGTCTTGGCCATCATCAGTATCCTGTATTTCATTTCAGGCAAGAAATATCCACAGATACCATCCGACGCGATACACAGCGGCATAAAGGTGGAGTCAATGTGCAACGAATGCCATGGCCCTCAAGGGAAGTTCCCAAAGAAGCCCCAACATCCGCCGAAAGATGAATGTTTCAAATGTCATAAGATAAAGAGAGCTCCTACCACGCAACAAAAATAAGTGCGACACCCCGTATATTATAGCGGCTCAATGGCGACTGACCTCAGGAGGCGAGCTAGTTCTTAAACCAAACAATGTTATGGAACTCCGAATATGGAACTGGGATAGCAACGTTGTCATGCAGCGATCGGTTGTGCCACCCTGGAGGAGTGTCGTCGGGGTCAGGTCATGATAAGTTTGAAGTTCACACTTATTGTGCAATAGGACAGCCAAGGATTTTATTTGCTCTAGCGTCAGTTGCAGCTCTGCTAAGAAAAATCGATGTTACTCATGTAGCGCTGTCCTCTATAATTATTGTTATAATAGTTGCAGTTTAAGCTGGTAGTTCGGAACGCTTTTTTATCTCAGCGCTGAAGGAGACCGATGTGTTCAGGCTGTCGATCCGTACATTAATAGCAGTCCTTATAATTGCAATCTGCATTCAGAACACATGCCCGCACGGATGGGCGGCTAAATCAACCTTTATCTCTTCTCATGTCTTCCATTGCTCACTGGATGAGCACAGACACTCATTCCCATACAGCCGAAACGATGACGGCAAAAAGTCGACTCACGTGACTCAGGCCTTTGTCTTCCAGGTGAGCAAGCCTGAAACTCTGGCGCAAAAACCTCCATCCGTGCACTCCGATATTCCGTTTGTTTCCGATCCTGTCTTGGAAGTATTCTCAGACCCTCTTCTCAAGCCTCCGACCTGCCATCTTTTTGTTTAGCTGCCGGCAGTGATGCATTGGTAACTATTCAGGAAGTCATCCGGCAACCCATGTTTTCTCACATCAATCTTTCCTAGTTTCTCGTCGAAAGGCTTGCTGATTTTTTTTAAAGAGCTTTTCCTAGACACCGTAAGGAGGATATACAATGAATAAGACTAAGGCAATTTTAAATAGCGCTATCGTACTTTATTTCATCATCGGCCTTGAAATTTTGATTATGATAAGTCCGTTTGCCGGATTTTTCTATTCGGCGTTCAATCCTTTTTTGCTTGAAATCGCAAAACATCCGGCCACTAAATGGCTGAGTGCCTTTTTCCTTCCGCATATGGTCATACCGCCTGATGATTTCCTGAAGTTCATACGGATCATGGGTTCAGTTCTTTTTGTGTCGGGCCTGTCCGTGTTTGCGGTTTGCGCACTTCAGGTATATACGAATAAGTTCCGAAAGAAGGGCACGGCCCTAAAAGGTTTCTACTCCATCGTGAGGCACCCCCAATACGTTGGGCTGGCCATGGCGGGCCTCGGCCTTTCCATCCTCTGGCCGAGACTCCTCGTCGTTCCTCTCTGGCTTGTAATGCTAGTGCTTTATTATTTCCTTTCTAAAGACGAAGAAAGGAGAATGCTGAGCGGGCATCCAGAGACTTACCGGGCGTATATGGATAGAACGGGCATGTTCCTGCCAAAGATAATCGAAAAACATTTAGCGCCTTCAGGCGTCATGGGGAAAATTGCCTTCTTTGTTTTGATTGCCGCTTTTACAATCGGGAGTGCATTTTCTCTGAGGTGCTATACAATAAAGCATCTCCCCCTGTGGACAAGTTCAAACGTAGTCGCACTGGCGCTTATTTCGAAAGACACGCAAAAGATGCAACACAGAATGAATGATATCCTTTCGATTAAAGAGGTGGGGACAAGATTGAAAGACAATGAGAAGTATCTTGTCTATTTAATGCCAGTAGATTATATTATGCAAGGACTGATCGCAGATACGGGAAACGAGTGGAGACTCTATAACAGGCACGTTACCATAATCAGATTTCTCGATTGGATATTCCACCCGTTCAGTCACTTGTCCGGACACCACTCTGCGCTTAATCATTCATCGCATGACTTCGACCAGGGAGTGATCAAAAGGCTGGTTTTTCTGAAGGTCTCAGATGGCAAAATCAGTGAGCCATCCGATTTCTTTTCAATAAACGCTGTGAGGGTTCCTCAGTTTATGGTGGACGTGGATATCCATAATCTTACGCTCATCACCTTGAAGGACCTGCCTAACGAAACCGGCTGGGGTAAAATGCCGACCCCAATGTTTTAATTTCCTATGGGAAGAACTTTAGTTCCTGCGTGGATGGATTGTCTATTCTTTGTGAGCAGGTGATATCAGAACTCTTATCACCAAGACGGTTTTTTGTGGTTGTGAGCCGTAAATCATGGGGAAGGTCTCGTGTGTGGCTTATGGGCAGCACCCGAGCACACGATTTTGAGATATTCTTTTGGAAATGATCTTTTTTTTTGGCGTAAAGGCCTCTTGGTCAGTATCGGATGGATCTGACGCGCGATGGTCGGATGTTCTATCTTCCTAAGGACCGTGAGGGCGAATAAAAAATGTGTCAAGTAAATAGAACCTTATTTTTAACCTCTTGGCAGTCACAGCTGGGTTGTCTAAATGAGCGGGTTGCATTACCACTTTATCCTCCTAGGCTTTTATGCTCTTCATTGAAGGACCCCAGTGACAAAGCGTCACAGCTTTGACCAGAGCAGAGGATCCTTGAAGACATTCCCAACCGTCATTCCGATTGCTGTTTTGATGATCGCGGGCAACGCAACCTGAAAACCAGTGTATCGTTATTGAAACGCCCACTCTAGGTATCAAGCGTAGCGCAGACCGACATATCGAATCACTTTTCTGCTTGGATCAAGCATCCATACTGTCGCTGCCATCGTGAATGCTACCACAGTATGTGAAGATGGGCATCGCTAACAAACTCCTCTCCTTTTATCTTTTGCCTTACTATGTGACAAAACATTATGATTATGATAGGGCATTGGGGAAAAGATCCCTAAATATTTCATTATGCATGCTCCTCCGCGAAAGCCTCTGCCAGAAGGCTTTTACGAGGCTGATTTCCTTTACAGCTTGCGAACCCAGGGATGAGAAGACAACAGTTTTTGAAAACAAAGCACCTTATTGTTTATTTGCATTCCATCTTCTTTACCTGGCATAACAGGCTTTATTTGTCACCTCAAGGGGGTACAGTCAGGCTATGATCCAACGGCGGGAGGTCCATGCTTTATAAGATACTCGCTGATATAGTCGTCTTTACACATTTATTATGGATACTTTTTTTGATATTTGGAGCCCTTTGGGGAAAAAGAAATTCAAAGATAAGGATTATTCACATTTCAGGGTTGGCCTTTGCTATTATTCTTCAGGTATTTGATTGGTATTGTCCTTTAACAGACCTTGAGGTATGGCTTAGATCAAAGCACAACCCGGCGTTGTCCTATACCGGCTCATTTATTATTCATTATGTGGAAAAAATCGTCTATCTGGAACTCCCTCATGAGCTGATCTTCGCATTATGCGTTATCCTGTGCGGGATAAATGCATGGTTCTATCTTAGCAAGGGTCAAAGAAGATAGGTTGCTTTCTGCCTAATTCCCCCCGCATCACTCACGCGCATTCTGAAACAGATTCAGCCAGGAGGAGGCTTGGAGTGCTATAATGATCTAATTCATTGGCCATGATGATAAGCCTTTTGCAAACAGAATATATGTAGAAAGATTAAATGATGCTAAAATGGTATTTCTATGTTTTCTTGATTGTATTTTCTTTTTCGTGTAGCGGGAAGTTGCTATCGCAACAAAACTCCATTCCGCCGCAAGGACCCCTCTCATATTGTGACTTGCTCCATGTGCCGTCAAGATCTTATTCCGCAATTGAGCCTAAGTCCTATCTTGGAATCTATTTGGCTTCCAAGAAATTAGACCAATCTATTGACGCGTGCAAAGAAGACACTTTCGTTGAGGTTGCACGAGTTATCGATGGAACGCCGGCGGCAAAGGCTGGTCTCAAAGATGGGGATATCATCCTGTCCATTAACGGCAGTCCTACCTGTGATGATGCTGAGCACATTCTAACGTCATTTGGCAACTTGATTGCTCAACAAAAGGTCGGCACTCGGGTCGCAATAGGTATATTGCGTAACGACCAACAACTTTCTCTGACTGCTGAGCTGGAAAAAATGCCGACACTTGAACAGCCGGAGGCCGAACACCCTGACAAAGACAACTGCTCTGGCCGATCCTCGACACTCGACAAAGCCCTTCGTGCTCAAAATGATCTCTCTGCCTTTAATAATATTCTTGATGGGTTATATGTAAGGTCAAACGCCGTGCATAACCAGGGTCTGGCTTATGAAAAGAAATCCCATCCGCTGCAGATGAAGGAACTGACTTACATAATGAGACACCCACTGGCGGCGGGAGAAGTTGCCAGCGAGTTGTCGCTGCGGGTCATCACTCCTCTCCAAGAGGCTAACTGGCTTTTAGGGCAGAGTATCCGACAGATTGCCTCTCTCCTTGACGTAGACCTCTCTCTTTCCGAAGGGCCGGCGGAAGTCAGTTTTCCCGTATTACTTCAGATAATGGAGGAAACAAAAAATAAAGTTGAAAAGGCATTAAGTAACTTAACGCAAGAAGAGAAGAATCTGTTATGGAAAAAGGCATTAAATCCATGGGCTGATACCCAGTGGAATAAGATACTGGAGATTTCTATGAAAGTGGATCGTGCAAAACTCTTTAACGCATTTTCTCCCCTCCTTTCCTTTTTGACCCGGGATAACCTGTCGCGTTTGAAGGATGACCTCATTATGCGGTTCGGTAATAATAAGGGACCAATACTTTACGAGTCGATGACCGCGGTAGGAAAGGTGATCGTGGGCGGTCCTGGACCTAACGTATACAGGGATGATGCAGCTTTGATTCTTGACCTTGGCGGTGATAACCTCTACCTCAATAACGCGGGCGGAACTCGACCCGGAATGCCCGTATCTTTGGTGATTGATTGGGGAGGGAATAATCGTTATATCAGCAAGGAGAATTTTTCTCAAGGCGCGGGAGTTTTGGGCGGTGGCTTTTTGATAGATCTGGGAGGTAACGCGACATTTGTTTCATTGGACGCAAGTCAGGGAGTGGGTTTCTGGGGCATCGGAGTCCTTTACCATGGCGATGGGAACGCAGTTTATACGGCAAGGACCTTCTGCCAGGGTGTAGGACAACTGGGTATCGGCCTAATCGTAAACAGAAGAGGCGATGATCGGTATCTTTGCAGCTATGGGGGCCAGGGACTGGGTCTTTTCGGCGGAGCCGGCATTCTAATCGACGAAGCTGGTAACGATTTCTACCAATTAGGTGGGGGAACGCCGGACTTCCGTGACCCCTCGAAGTCTACGGTGAGCTTGGGGCAGGGGTTCGGGCAGGGAGTGAGGCCAGAAAAGGACATGAACGGTGTCCCTGGGGGAATAGGGATGCTGATTGATGAAGAGGGAGACGACATCTACGTTGCTGATTATTTTGCGCAAGGCGCATCCTACTACTATGGTTTGGGTATCTTGTACGATATGGCCGGCAACGACCAGTATATCTCAGGACGCTATGCCCAAGGCGCCGGCATACATTCCTCTGTTGGTGTTCTGCTAGATCTGAAGGGCAACGATTTTTATTATTCCTCATTCGGCGTGGCACAGGGCATGGGCCACGATTTCGGCGTCGGCTTCTTTCAGGATACCGGAGGCAACGACCTTTTTTGGGGAGGAACCTTAGTGCAAGGTGCGGCCACGAATGGAAGCCTAGGCATATTTATAAACCCCAATGTGATTGATCGAGACGCTTATAGCAGCAAAGGCCAAGCCTTTTCGAAAGATGAAGATGGTATGGGAATATGGATCGGCAAAAGGCGCGACACTGATTCAGAGGAGATCAGGATCGGGATAAAGAAAGACTGACTTTTTTGATTTCCTCAAGCAAACACTGTCAGACGAGAGCCGATCTATGCTTTTTTAGGAAACCAATAGAACTGCCGGCATCGCACGCACTAAGTTTCATGCACTCCGGACACCTTTGGACGGACCGTCCTGGAGTTGCCTTCAGTCGCCTATCCATAATTCCCCCCTTAGGACGGAAGTCAGTTCTGTGGGTCAGCATGGCAAAGATAACCAGTATGAGTTTGTGGGCCGTGGCAAAGATTGCATTCGCCGTGTCATGCCCTGTCTTTAATGATATTGTTGATATTTTCACAGATAATCCTGTATTTACAAAAAAAAGACCGCTAATCGTAAAATTAGCGGTCTAAGAAACATGCATATTATATGTTTGTTATCACATATAGTGTGCAGAGTATCCCTTTAAAAGGTCTCCAAGGGTTCCTCTGTTTTAGTACAGCTCTTCTGCTTTCTTGAAGTATTCGTCCACGGCCTTCTTCTGCTCGCTTCTCGTCTTTTTCGCATTGTCAACGCACAGATCAACCATCTTTGCGCC